>JADHOA010000146.1 GCA_016779185.1 Rubripirellula sp. | reverse complement strand
GACATCTTTACCCAACGCGAAGGCGGCTACGTCGATACGAGACTTCTACCGGCTCCGCGTGTTGGCGATTACATCGTCCTTGAAAACGCGGGCGCTTACGGATTTGTTATGGCAAGCAACTACAACAGCAAAACTCGCGCCGCGGAAGTAATGATTGAAAACGGAGAAGCCAAACTCATTCGGCAACGCGAGTCGTTTGAGGACCTGACTCGGGGCGAACAAATCCCCGATTAAAAGAGCGACAAAACCAAAGCCGGCGGATCACTTTAGAAGCCCCTACACCACCTTCAAAGCCCCTAGATCACTTCCAAAGCCGGTGGATCACTTTACCGGTTCGCTCTTTCGAAAATACTCACTCGGAAACGCTGCTTGCGGCGCCTCATCGGGATGCCGCCACGGAAACGTCGGCCCTCGGTCTTCGAGCAGGGGGATCTCGTGTCCGTCGCTCTTGAAAAGCAAATCCCAAAGCACCTGATTCAACTCTCCCACTCGCTGCTGCTGCCTTGGATCATCGATCAAATTATTTAACTCCTGAGGATCCGCCTCGAGATCGTACAACTCATCGCGATCCCACAGCCCATGACAGCGAATGTATTTCCATCGCTGCCCAAGGACCGCATGGAGTGTCGGAGTGTGCGGGTAGTTTCTCTCCCAGTAGTACTCATAGAGAAGCGTCTCTCTGGTTGACGGCTGACCGGCGTCACCCCTGAGCCGGCCCCAAAAACTGACCCCATCTGCATCAACGAGCGAGGGAGAACCCGTTGCTTCCAGAATGGTGGGAGCGATATCAATATTTCCCACCAACTGTTCCACTCTCTGTCCCGCAGGCACAACCCCTTCGGCTGCCACTATCAATGGCACTCTCGCGCTCGCCTCATAGGCGGTACGTTTATCAATCAAGCCGTGATCGCCAAACTGAAACCCGTTGTCGCCCATGTAAATGAACAACGTCTGCCGCGATAACCCAAGCTCGTCAATTGTCTCGCGAAGTCGCCCCACACTGTCATCCACCGCGAGCAGCGACTCACAATAGCGGCGGTAATAGACCTCGGGAGAAAAACCATCGAGGTTATATCCAAAATCGGCACCGTGACGACTGTTCCTTTGGTTGCGCACCCACATCGGAAGATTCCCCCGATCCATCTGCTCGACGGAGGGAATCGAAATGGGCAGCTTCTTGCCGTCATACCGACCACGATGACGATCCGCGGGCACAAAATCAGCATGCACCGCCTTATGACTGACGTACATGAAAAACGGCTTGGCTGCATCGCGAGACCTTAACCATTCCACTGCGTACTGAGTCAACTCATCGGTGATGTAGCCTTTTTGTGGTACCCGCCGACCATTGAGATTAAAACCGTCGTAGGTGGTTTGCGGTACCTCGCGTGTCGTCCCATGACCATCAGGCCAGTAAGTACCCTGTCCCTTGAATGCCATCCAGTGATCGAACCCTCGCTGCGGATCATCGACATCCCCGCCCATATGCCACTTACCAAAGAAGGCCGTTTCATAGCCAGCTTGCTGCATTTGCTGAGGAAAGAAAACAAGCGAGGGCTCAACAGGATGATAATTATCAACCACCCGGTGATTGTGGGCGTAAAGCCCGGTCAGAATCGAAGCGCGGCTGGGTGAACAAAGTGAGGTGGTGACGTAAGCCTTGGACATGATGGCACCATCTCTGGCGAGCTGATCCAAATGCGGAGTCTCAAGAAACGGGTGCCCTTCAATACCCAGGCAATCGTAACGGTGATCGTCGCAAAGCACGAACACCACATTCAGTGGAGTAACGCTGGGGGATTTAGATTGAGGAAGTGAAACTGCGTTTTGTGCGACAAGAATCGACTGCGAAAATCCCCAAACAGCAAACGCAATCACCGTGGCTGACCAACTGAAACGGCGAGCAAAAAACTCTAGCACAAAAACCAAATTGGATTGCATCACACTTTCTCAATCAAAACAAGAAACCATTGATGATCAGCGGAACCCCTCGGATACCAAGCAAGACCCGATCGGTGCTCACTCGCTGACGTCGTAAAATATCTCGACAAGAAACGCAGCCAAACAGCAATCGCTAAACGATCACGTCGACACCTTATCAGATTTAACAAACTAGCGTCATCCGATTAGACACAGCAGCATCGCGCTAACCGATCAGTTTCAACTGGCTGCAGGTGCCGCTGATCCGAAAGCTCGTTGAGCCACTGCACCACGGATTGCGAGCCACTTGATTCGCGGCTCGTTCAATTCGCGGCGCATGAAAACACGTGCGTTTCGAAGTGAATTCACGGTGATTTATTTTCGCGCCGAGACACCCCCGTCGAATAAGACACCGATTGAGTATGAACCGGACGGTGCCTTCTATGGGGCAAATCAAAACGATAAGCCGACAGAAAACACCAAACACTGCGATCACCAATCGAAAGACCCGGCAACACCGCTCGCATCAATCATTCAACCGACACTTGTCATCTCGACCCGATTACAATCAACCCGCACAGCGGCTTTCACAAAAAGCCAAAGATGAAACATCGCTGAACCTTTTTGTCACTGAGCTTATTTCTTCCCAAATCGAAATCACCAATTATGCCATTTATCAACCTCGACCAAGTACCAGCAATCCAACCGGCACCCGGATGTCGACTTCGAACCCCATTCGGCGAAAACCTGATGCTGTCCTACGTAGAGATGGATCATGATGCGGAAATCCCGCTCCATCATCATCCCCATGAACAGGCGGGTATCGTGGTCAGTGGTCAATTAGAACTAACGATTGGTGATGAAACAAAATCAATCGGCCCAGGCCATCTTTATCTTGTCCCCCCAAATGTGCCCCATCGCGCGATCGCAAAGGAAGGCCCTGTCGTGGTACTTGATGTGTTCAGTCCAATTCGAGAAGACTACGTTGAGAAGATGCACGCGGCAGAAAACAACAGCATCGAAGAATGAATCGCCTGAACCACCTATCCTCCGAAGAAGTCCAGTAAAAACCCCACTTCAAGGATCTTCCAAAAAAGCCGAACCAACCCCGAATCATCAGAATCCCGCGGTTCGATCAAATCCTATCGCGATCAAGAAAGAGGATGGAGTAGAATGGAAGGTCAAGCGTGGGTTCAACACGGATGTTGTGCGAGCACGCATATGAAGTGTTTGGCTTTAACATTTCGGCGCCTCACTAAAAACGACTCCGAAATAGATTCGTAACGGTTCAATCGAATCTATTGAATCGCACCAAAGGGGGACTCATAACCAATCCCTCGTACAAAGAACCGCATCATCAGATCACCGGACCCAATAACCCGCACTCAGCAACTTAAACGCAGCAACGTGGAATCAATTAACTTGTCACGAATCGTTCATCTGTGCTTGCTAGTCGCGGTAATCTTCCACACGCCCCCAACGCATGGCGTTGATTATCTTTCCGAGATCAAGCCGATTCTTGCGGAGAAGTGCTACCCATGTCATGGAGCACTGAAACAGGAGTCCGAATTGCGGTTAGAAACTCGCGATCTCATGCTACATGGTGGTGACAGTGGATCCGTTCTCGATCTTACCAACCCAGAAAACAGCTTGATCGTTCATCGAGTCACGACAAGAGACGGAGAAAGGATGCCGCCAGAGGGCGAAGGATCACCACTATCCGGTGATCAAATCAAAATGCTTTTGACATGGATTCGTCAGGGTGCGGTCACCCCGGATGAACGAACCCCAGTCGCCCCCGCCGAACACTGGGCGTTTCAGTCACTCAATCTAGAAGCGGTTACGAGTGAACAGCCCGACAAGAATCTGATCGATACACTGCTGACCGCCAAGCATATAACTCGCGGAATCACGCCTCTTGGGCAAGCTTCTAAGCCGCTGCAAATCCGAAGACTCTATTTAGATCTTATCGGACTGCCGCCCACGGCCGAGCAATTATCAGATCAACGAACGATCGGCGAGATTGCCAATGAGCTGCTTGACAATCCACATCATGGCGAACGATGGGCAAGACACTGGATGGATGTCTGGAGGTACTCTGACTGGTACGGCCTCGGTGAGCAATTACGAAACGGCCAAAAGCATCTTTGGCACTGGCGCGACTGGATCATCCAGTCGCTAAATGAGGACAAGGGCTATGATCAGATGATTCAAGAGATGCTGGCTGGTGACGAATTATCGCCCGACGACCCTAACACACTCGCTGCAACGGGCTTCTTGGCAAGAAACTATTACCTTTTCAATCGCACCACCTGGCTAGACTCGACCATCGAACACACCAGCAAGGCGTTTCTTGGCCTCACGATCAATTGTGCGAAATGCCACGATCACAAATACGACCCGATTAGCCATGTTGATTACTACCGCATGCGTGCGATTTTTGAACCCCACCAAGTACGACTCGATCCAGTTCCTGGTGTGACCGATTTCGAACAAGACGGATTACCTCGAGTCTTTGACGATCATTTGGACGCATCCACTTATCTACACCTGCGTGGAGACCCCAAAAACCCTGATACGGGAATAGCAATTGAGCCGGGGATTCCGAGCATTTTTTTGGATCAACAACCGACCATTTCTCAAATCTCATTGCCATCCTACGCATTCGCTCCGGCGACACGATCACACATCATCCTGGATCAGACTAAAAGACTCGATAGCGAGATCGCGAGTGCTGAGCAAGAATTGATCAACGCGAAAGAGAAACTTAAATCTCACCAACATTTTCAAGCAAAAGGTTCCACAACGGATGAAGAAAACAGTCGAATTGCCGAGCAGGAAAATTTCATGCTTGTTGAACGGTTTGACAAGCTTGATCCTGATCGCTGGGAATTGGTCGGTGATAATTGGGAGGTGCGTGATGGGATGCTGCATCAGACGTCACCGACTCGCGAATCTCACTTCGCTAAACTAAAAACTCAAATCCCAAAAAACTTTGAGGCAAACTGTTTCTACACGCATCAAGGTGGGACGACGTATCGTTCGGTCACATTTCGCTTTGACGAATCCCCAGACCAACAGAACAGTAACTATGTTTACTCCAGCGCACATGCACCTGGCCCTAAGGTTCAAGTCGCGTTTACTCGCAATGGCCAGTCAACCTATCCCACCGAGGGTCGAAAGGCGCAGTCGATCCAAGAGGGAAATCGTTATCACCTACGCTTTGCGTTAAAGGAAAAGCTGATTAACGTTTGGCTGGACGGCGTGCTGGTCATTGCCTATCAGTTCCCAGACCGACTCAACGGAAATTTTTCACTATCGGGCTTTGATTCCACTGTCTCTTTTGATGAACTAACCATTCAGTCCTTATCAGAGGATATTGAGTGGACAACACCCAAAGATTTCAAAAGCGAAGAGCAAGACGTCGAAAAACTGGTCAATATCGCTGAGGCAAAAGTACAAAAACTTCGCGCAGAGAAAGAATCAATCGCGACCGCGATCCGAGCAGACAAGGCGGTTTATTCGTCTGCGAATAACGGGACAAGCGACAACCCGACTCTAACGCAGCCCCTTAGGCTTGAGGCGGCCAAGGCGCAGCAACGACTTCGAATCGCAGAAGCCACGCTTGAAAACCTTCAATCGGAAAAGGACCTCAGCGACAAGATCAAGCAAGCCAAAGAGAAGCTTGAACAACTCACACAATCGCCGCCGGAGCAAATTGAATACACATCGTTCAAGGTGACTCGGAAAGCATTGGAATCCCCAGCGGACAAAGAGGCGGATTACCCCGCAACCTATGTCTCCACGAGTACTGGTCGCCGCAAAGCATTGGCAGAGTGGATCACCTCTGAAAAAAACCCGCTCACCGCTCGTGTTGCCGTGAATCACGTCTGGATGCGCCACTTTGGAGAACCCTTAGTGGAATCGGTTTTTGACTTTGGACTACGAGCCAAACCGCCCGTACACCAAGACATCCTCGATGCACTAGCGATTGAACTGATTCGCTCTGATTGGAGCCTTAAACATATTCATCGAATCATCGTGACCTCTGACGCGTACCAGCGATCGACGTCAACGCAAGATGCAAACCCGCATTCGCTCGGCCGTGACCCCGAGAACCAGTACTATTGGAAAATGAATGCCAAGCGAATGGAATCGCAACTACTACGCGACAGCCTACTGTTCCTATCTGACCAACTTGACTTGACGATTGGAGGACCAAGCCTTGCACACAACCATCAGCCGCCGCGACGGGGGCTGTACCTTCGACACTCTCCCGATGTCAAAGATTCCTTCTTAGAAACGTTTGACAACGCCAATGTTTTGGACTGCTATCGCCGCAGCGAAAGCATTGTTCCGCAACAAGCGCTTGCCATGGTCAACAGCCAACTATCCTTGTCTTCCGCAAATCGACTCAATCAAAAGGTCCATGTCGATCATCCTGACTTAAACAACAAAGAATTTGTGGAAACCATATTTCAACTGCTGTTAGCCAGGACCGCTGGGCAAGAAGAATTCAATGCGTGCATCAGCTTTCTAGACCAACTCACTGGACAATCCGTAAAAGCATCTGAAACCAATGCCGTGCCGTTGCTGAAAGCAAGAGAGCATCTTATCCACAGCCTGCTTAACCACCACGAATTCATCACCATTCGATAGCCACCATTGGGCAAATCGCCTTCATCGTGACACAACTGAACACTGCTAGCCATCGCAACCCAGCCGCTACTGAGCAACCATTAAACGATACCCATACCCGCCTACCGAAATGTTAGAGCTCACCTCCAACCGCCGTCTGTTTCTTGGTAACACATCGGGCATTGCAGGCGCAGCACTTGCATCACTTCTCTCGGCGGAAACAAGCAGTGCGGAATCGAATCACTTCCCAAGTGGCAAACCGCATTTTCCTCCGAAAGCTAAGAGCGTGATCTGGCTTTTTATGCGAGGCGGCGTCAGCCATATGGAGAGCTTTGATCCAAAACCTGCACTCGATCAATACGCTGGGCAAACGATCTCGGAAACTCCTTTTGCGGAAGTGCAAACGTCTGACAAGCTCAAACGTGTTCGCGTCGTTGTGGTGAACGACGCAAATGGCCAGCAACGAAACAAACTCTACCCACTACAGATTGGCTTCAAACCTTATGGCCAAAGTGGAACCAAGGTTAGCGATTGGTTTCCCCACATCGGATCCAAGGTTGATGATCTATCGATCATTCGGTCGATGTGGACGACCGACGACAACCACGGCGCGCAGGTGCAGTTTCATTCAGGCCGGCACATGCTCGACCCGCGTGTTCCTACAATCGGTGCGTGGATCAACTATGGATTGGGCACCTTAAACGAGAACCTACCGCAGTTCATTTGCATGGGGCCTCGATTCTTTGACAAACGTGACGGCCATTACCTAGGACCCGCTTACGACTCGGTTCAACTGAAAGTGGATCCCAAGGAACCATTGAGCTACGCAAAACCCCAAGGTGAGCTTGATCCCACGATTCAGAAAGCAGAGTTTGACCTGATCTCTAAACTCAATCGCATCAGTGGTCATCGATATCCCGACGACAAAACCCTCGCAGCGAGAATCAAGTCCTACGAACTGGCTTATCGAATGCAGACAGCGGTTCCAGAAATCATACGGTTTGACACCGAGAGTGAAGCCACTCACAAACTTTACGGTCTCGATCAACCGGAGACCCGACCGTTCGGCGAACAGCTCTTGTCGGCAAGAAGGTTCATTGAACAGGGCGTCCGATTCATTCAGATCATGCATGGGGATGGCGCAGCCGGAGCGTGGGACCAGCATTCAGGCTTGAAGAAAAGGCATGCTGAACTTGCGATGCAGGTCGATCGCCCGATCGCAGGATTGCTCTGTGACTTGAAGCAACGTGGAATGCTGGATGAAACGATTGTTGTTTTTGCCACCGAGTTTGGTCGAACACCGGGATCTCAAGGTTCTGATGGGCGAGATCATCACCCGTACGGATTCAGTGTCTGGATGGCGGGTGGGGGTATACGAGGAGGTGTGGTGCATGGATCGACCGATGAGATTGGTTTCCACGCTGCAGAAAACCCCCATTACGTAACGGATGTGCATGCGACAATCATGCATCAACTGGGACTACAACCGCAACGATTGCATGTTGCGGGGCATCAACGACTCGAACAAGACTACGGAAATGTGATTCACGAAATTCTTTCTTAAAACAAGCTTTCCAAGGAAAGCATCTACTTAAAACCATCAGATTAATTGCTTTTTGCAATCTTACCCCAAGCAGTGGCTTAGAAATCTTTTTGGCCTCGTGAACTTGCGAAACTTCATCTCCTCGCTGTGGTTTGAAACAGGTACACTAGCCGGAGTTGTATTGGCTTACCGCACTCAATCTTGGTGATCGCTCTTTTGGCAGTCAGTGAATCCACCGCTCTGCGTTACCAGCAATCCGATCCGGATGTGAGGTTGATGCTGCGCGTACGGGATGACGATGCCGGGGCATTTGCAGAACTGATGAAGCGTTATGAAGCAAGGCTGGTGCGTTTGATGCACACAATTGGGCCTCGACGCGACATGGCGGAAGACCTTGCTCAAGAAACGTTTATGAGAGTTTTTCGTGCGAGAAAAACTTATGAAGCGGGTGCAAAATTCTCGACGTGGCTTTTCACCATTGCGGGTAATGTTGCTCGAAATGCGGCTCGCTCACTCGGACGTCGGCATGAAGTGAGTGAAGTGGACGCGCCACGATTGAATGATGCACCTAGTGGCCCACAACTTCTCGCAGCAACCGCCCTAGATGCCAGCGGCATGATCCCAACCAGAATCGTAGAACTTGCGGAAAGAGCCGAGGTCGTGAGGGCAGCAGTGGAAGCTTTAAGTGAACGTCAACGCATGGCACTCATGCTCTCGAGATTTGAAAACATGAGTTACGCCGAGATTGCGGAGATGATGGGATTGACGACCAAGGCAGTCAAGTCACTGCTCAGCCGGGCAAGAGTGAATCTTCGTGAACTTTTAGAATCGTACATTGAGTCCGGTGTGATTCCGAGCGAAGTTGATTTTTCGGAAGCAGCAAATTCGAACATGGATGATGACGAATGATGAGCATCTCCACCTTACACGATGAATCACCGATCGACCCAGACGACGAACTGTTGGTTTCCTACCTCGATGGGGAACTTTCGCGTGAGGAGGAATCGGCACTTGAAAATCGATTGGTCGAGAACGAAACATTACGTGATCGACTCCAAACCTTGCAGTCGGGCTGGGATCTGCTCGATGACCTTCCCGACTCCGCCCCGAGCCTGAAATTAGTTGAGTCCACACTCGAGCTAGTGGTCGCGGATTTAGAAAAATCAAACAACTCGAAAACGTGGACTCTCCGCAGTATTCGATGGCCAGCGATGATGTTAATAGCGTCGCTGATTGGAATCGGTGGGGCCTACATTTTTTCTGGATCCCTAAAGGATTACCAATACCAGCGAGAACTCGACGACCTTGCGATTGCCGAAAACCTTGATGCCTATCTACGAGGACGAGACATCGAGCTGATGCGTTTGTTGGCAGCTTCACCAAATTGGACCTCAATGATCTCAGCCGGCAGAGAGATTGATGAATTTGTGGCTGAAAATGCCAACGCGGTCAATGAAACGACTCTCTCTGAACGAGAGGAGGTGGTTC
>JADHOA010000145.1 GCA_016779185.1 Rubripirellula sp. | reverse complement strand
CCTCAGATCTTACGAATGTTGCCGCGACGGAGATTCGTCAATTGCTGCGAGAACGCCATGATATTTATCCCGGTCGACCAGCTGACTTCGAAGTTCAGAGCACCACGGAGATCGCCAGCGTTTTAGGAGTGATTACCGGATCCATGACAGCGATGTTGGCATCAATTGCAGCGATTAGCCTCGCAGTCGGCGGCGTGGGAATCATGAATATCATGCTGGTATCTGTGACCGAACGAACCCGTGAGATTGGTATTCGAATGGCGGTTGGCGCGAGAGGTCGAGATATTCTCAGGCAGTTTTTGATTGAGGCGGTGGTACTCTCGATTCTTGGCGGCGTCATCGGGTTGTGTTTTGGTGTGGCCGGATCGGTCGGTGTGATTACGTTGATCAATCAATGGTCACCCGGTACCGATTGGCCGATCGTCGTGTCGCTGCCTGCCGCGGTGACTGCGATTGTATTTTCAGCGCTAGTGGGTGTCTTTTTTGGTTTTTATCCCGCCAGAAAAGCGAGTCGTATGGATCCCATTGACGCGCTTCGATTTGAATAAGTTTCAAGATTTTTATCGCTGTGACCCACAAAGCTCGATCGAGCTTGTTCTTGCCGATTTGCCAGACTTTTTGGCGATTGCGATCAAAATCATTGTTGGTTTCTCCGTGCCAAATTGATTGCCACGGCTGAGTATGCCGGTCGCTCTGTGGCGGAAATGGATTCTGGGCAAGTGATTTGCACGAATCATCGAATCTTAGGCGGATTTTTTTCGAGAACCATTTTGGTGAGCTCGCCAGAGAGTTTCGGTTCTGAAGGGCGCAGCGAGACACGGATGTGGGTATACTTTGCAGGAAATTCAACGAGTCGCCGCGTGATGTCTTATTTGGGAAACGCGGTGGGATTTGAAATGCAGCAGGCTCGTCCACGTTTGGTTGCACGACCGTTTGATTGCATGACCGTGGATGGGGTGTCTCGTTTCCATGGTAGGTTGCCGCTGATCGGTCGTTGAAGGCCTTGGCCAACTTGATCGCTAGATGGATTCTTTTTCCAAAGGTGATTCGATGTTTGTTTGTTTGAGTCGTCTTTGGAACCGATTTGTTTGATGAGAATCCTTGACCTCGTAAAGCCGAAAGACCTTGCTCGAGTCAATAAACTCCAGCTACTTGCCAAGCAGGTGGTTGAGGGATTTTGTTCGGGAAGACATCGTTCCCCGCATAAGGGTTTCAGTGTTGAATTCAAAGAGCACCGTACCTACGTCCGTGGCGATGAGCTGAGAAATATTGACTGGAAGGCTTTTGGTAAGAGCGATCGCCTTTATATTCGCGAGTACGAAGAAGAGACTAACCTGCGTTGTACGCTTTTGGTGGATCGCAGCGGCTCAATGCAGTACGCCGGGCAACGTAGCGAAGGCCGAACAAAGTATCAGTATGCGCAGCAGTTAGCCGCCGCACTCTCTTACCTCATGCTAGGGCAGCAGGATGGCGTCGGGCTGGTAACCTTCGATGATCAACCTCGGGATTGGTTACCATCTAGGAGTCGACCCTCTCATCTTCGTGCGATTCTGCAATCGATCGCAGAGGATGGTTCAAAGCGAGAGACAGACTTGGGTGGAGTCTTTCAGAAAATCGCTCCAAAGCTTTCGCGACGCGGATTGTTGGTGATTTTGTCTGATGCGATGGGGGATGTCGAATCGCTTGCAAGAGCCTTCGCACTTTTTCGTTCGGCACGCCACGAAATCTTATTTTTTCAAATTTTGGATCCGGACGAAATTGATTTTCCGTTTTCGGGGCGAATCCAGTTTCGTGATCTTGAGCGTTCAACTAACGAGCAGATGGTGGATGCTAAGGCGATCCGGGATGCCTATATGCAGCGTTATCGGGATCATGTTGATCAGCTGAAAGAGGTTTGCCGTAAGCAGAGGGTCGATTTGGTTCAGATGACAACGGACCGACCATTTGCGGATGCGTTACACGAGTACCTCTCAGTGCGGAGGCGCGGGCGTTGACACTGCTAAACGGACTTCTAGCCTTCGGTGCCTTGGCTTTCACCGTTCCCCTTGCCATTCATCTGTTATTTCGAAATCGATTTCAGGTAATGGAATGGGGTGCGATGCATCTGTTAGAAGCAGTCGTTAGGGTGAACCGACGCCGGTTGCAGTTGATGCACCTGCTGCTTCTATTGCTTCGTTGTCTAATTCCGATTGTTCTTGCATTTTGCTTGGCACGTCCGGTGTTGACCGGTTTTCAAGTGCTTCCAGGCGACGCTCCTCGAACCCTTGTCATTGCATTGGATGACAGTCAGAGCATGTCGGCTCGCGACTCATCGGGTCAGACGCGGATGGAGAGAGCCAAGCAATCGATTGAAGTTTTACTGGGTACGCTTTCACGACGTGATGAAGTGATATTGATGCGCAGCAGCCAACTATCGCTGCCCGTTTCCGCTTCGAGTGCTCAAGATGCTGCTGAATCCTTACGAAAGGTGAAAGCTGCGTCGGGACCGGTGGATTTAGGGAACTTACTGCGTGCTGCGATCGAAGCTGCTGAGGATGGCGTTTACCCTCAACGTCAAATCGTGGTCGTTGGAGATTTTTCAAGTGATTCACTTGATGACGCTTCCATGGAGACTCTTTCTGCCGTTGCCGAGTCCATTGAACGCAAGTCATTGAAGCCTTCGATCGGTTTTTTGAACTTGGGGAAAGAGTCAGGGCAACTTGCTAATTTATCGGTTGATTCAATCGAATCGAATTCAGCTGCTGTCATTGCCGGGCGAGGTGGAAGTTTTCAGGCAACCGTTCGCAATGCAAGTGATCTGCCGGTAAGGGATCTTCGACTAACGTGGTACCTCGACGGTTCGGAGGTTGGGCAAGCGTCCTTGACGGTCGCTGCACGCTCATCCACGGTTGCCAGGCTGACTCACCGTATTGATCAGGTGGGGGTTCACCTCTTGACTGTCTCGGTCGAGCATGCGGATGCGTTGCTGGAGGACAATCAACGTTCGATCGCTGTTGATGTGATTGACGAGATCAAAGTACTGCTTGTTGATGGTGATCCTGCTCAGGAGCCACTTGAAGGTGAGACGGATTACTTGGCAATCGCATTGAGTCCTTTTGCGTTCGGTGGAGAGGATCAACCCGATGCGGTGCAAACGAAAGTGTGCCTTCGTCAGCAACTGCAAAAAAGCGTCGTCGATGACGCGCCGGACTTGGTGGTCCTTGCAAACGTCTCCGATCTTAGTGATCAAGAGCGTTCCGATCTCTCGCAATTTGTGATGCGTGGTGGCACCTTGGTGATCTTTGACGGTGATCAAGTTGATCCAGCGGATTACAACGCTGATTGGACTTGTGCGGAGGGTTCTTGGAAGTTGCCCGCATTGTTGGGCGAGGTAATCGGGGAGACCGAAGGCGAGAATCGTTTGCAGCAACCTTCTGGGAGTCACCACGCGATCTATTCGCCATGGGAATCGCTGCGAACAGGGAACGAGCAGCCGTTTGCGGATATTGATATTTTTGCCTATCGCGATTTGAAAGTTTCTCGATCCTTCACCGAATCCCCCGCGGTTGCTTCGCTTAACGTTCAATCTCAGCAATCCACTGATGAGAGTGTTGATGGTGCAGCGGTTTCAGTCCGTGAGTTCGTCGGCGAAGATGAAGACAGCCAAGTCGGCGCGGGGATGACGTTGTGGAGTCTTGGAAATGGTGCGCCGGTGGCAGTTCTTGCTCGACGTGGCGATGGGAATGTGGTGCAGTTTTCAATTCCTTGTGATACGGCTTGGGCTTCGTTGCCATTGCGTTTGGTTTTTCTACCGATGATGCAACAATTGGTGCTCGATACGGCGGGGAATCAGCAGCGAGTCAACATCGCTGTCGGTGAATCGGTGGTGGTTGCGGCCGAGTCGCTGATTCCAACAGAGTCCGATTTGCAATCGGCCGGACTTCAGGCCTCTCGTGAAAAGGCCGCCGCGTCGGTTGCTCAAGGGAATGGCTCTCAGACGACGCAGAATCAGGGTCCGGTATTGATCGATGAAGCCAAGGCCGTCAAATATCGAATCCAAGGCCCCGATGGTGGTGAAGAGTCGGTCGAGCCTAGCGGCGTTGAAGGTGGGATTTCTCGTTTAATTCTTTCCTCGGCAATGCAGCGAGGTGTTTATCATTTTCACGCGGAAACGCCCATCGTCGGCGGTTTACCAGTTCAGACCGAAACCATTCGGCTTGCATCGATCCCTGCATCCGAATCGGTACTTCGCGATGCCGATCCAGAGCGAGTGCGTACCGCGGCTGAGTTATCAGGTGCAATGGTTTACGAGGAAGTCTCCGCTCTGGCCAGCGATGATCAGCAGCGGCGTTTCGGACGCGAGATATGGAGATGGCTTTTTGCTGCTTTATTGGTTCTCCTGGTTGGTGAATTACTGCTTCAGCAACGCGCCGTTGCAACGGTGACGTCAACTCGTTCCAAAGTGGAGGCGATTTGATGGGAAGTATCCGATTTGCGGGCGATTTATCGCCGTTGGTGGCGATGAGTTTGGTGATTGGGGCAGCCGCTTTGGTCGTGTGGCTGTACCTCAGAGAAACGCGTCAAATTGAAAGCCCCTACAACTACTTGATTCCAGGTCTGCGAGCCGCTGCGGTAGCGTTAGCGGTGTTGATTCTTGCAGGGCCCGTTTTGCACCGTCGTGTAACCGTTGGGACTTTAGGTCGAGTCATCTTTGCAGTGGATGCTTCGCAAAGCATGTCGTTGAAGGATGATTTATCGGGTGAATCACGGACTCGGCTGTCTCGAGCCTTCGATTTGCTTTCCGGTGATAAAGGTAATCCGGGTTGGCTTGAGTCATTGCAGTCCACACATGAACTCGACGTAGTCACCTTTTCAGAAGGCAAACCTGCCGTCGTCTGGTCAAGCGGCGATGAAGCTGAGATCCCAACGGTTTGGAATGTCGAGCCGAACGGTAAGCATACGGATTTGTCGAGTGTTATCAGCGTTCCACGGGGTAAGACGCCAACACAGGAGGACGCCTCCAGCGATGACCAAACGGGGCTTTCGTCAGTCGCCGTGGTGGTGATCAGTGATGGACGCAGCAATCTGGGCGAAAGTCCCATCGACGCAGCGGAAGTGTTGCTGGAAAAAGGTGGAATCGTTCACAGCGTTGGGATGGGCAGCAGAGTTGAGCCAGTGGATATTGGGGTGGTCGATGTGATTCGACCGGAAACCGTTTCAGCGGATGGAGTCTTGAGTGGTGAAGTCATCGTGAAAACTGCCGGTTTAGGCCGTGCATCTATCGGGGCGACCGGAGCGGCAAGTACCGATCAGGTAACCAACGCTGATCAAGACACAACCGTCGGGCAAGGCAAGTCGACTGAAGCCTCTGCGTCAACTGCTGGTGAAATCAATGTACGGATTGAATCGGGTCAGCAAACGATCTGGTCTCAGAGGGTTTCGGGATCTGAGCAATTACAATCCGTTCCGTTTGTTTTGGATGTGCAAGAGGTTCTTGAGTTGTTGCAACTCTCGGTACCGAGAGGAGTGCAGATTAATTCGCAAGTGCTAGATCTTCGTGCGGTGGTCGACAAAATCGAAGGAGACAGCTACTCCGGTAATGACTCCATGCCGTTTCGCGTTGCTGCGTCGACTCGAGCGAGAAAGTTGCTAATCCTTGATGGGTCAAGCCGGTGGGAAATTCGTTACCTGCGCAATTTGTTTGGTCGGGATCCCGCATGGTCGGTGGATTCCATTTTATTTGGTCCCGGGACTGACCATTACGAGTTACCGCGGGGAGATCAGCCGGGCGAATTTCCGGATAACAATTTGGCAATGTCGCAATATGACGCGATAATCCTCGGAGAAATTCCGCCTGATCAATTGGATGAATCAGATGCATCAAGGCTGAGGGAATTTGTGCGTCGTGGTGGCGGTTTTATTGTTCTCGATGGACGCTACGGAAGGATCCAAGCGTTAAGTGAGTCGCTGCTGCCTGAACTGGTTCCCATTCAATATGAAACAGATACTTCCCCATTCGAGGTGAAAAGTCTGCAGCCGACATCGCTGGGCGCAGATCAGTCGGTCCTTGGGCTTTGGGGTAAGCCTGAAGAGCAGGATGAGTTTTGGGAGAAATTGCCACCGCCGATTGTTGCACCGATGATTGAACCCCAGCCTGATGCGGAGGTGCTAGCCGAGGCCATCGGAGACAAAGGGGAATCTGCCCCTTGGTTGGTCACACGATTGTACGGCGCGGGGCGAGTGTTTTACCTCTCGACCGATCAGACGTGGCGTTGGCGTTACAAGGTTGCGGACAGGTTCCACTCAAGATTTTGGAACCAATTGCTCGCTTCGGCGATGCAACCGCCCTATGCGGTAAGTGATCAATATGCGTCGCTTGGGACGGATGAAATTGAGTATGAAACTGGCCAGTCCGCAACGATTCGAGTGAGGCTTCAAGGCGCCGGTGGTGACGCGATCGGTGATGCGACGGTTGATGCGTTGTTGCTACAAAATGATCAAGTGGTGGCATCGGTCCCACTCTCGATTGATGATCCCGATCGGGGGACGTATCGCGGCAAAACTTTACCTCTTGATTCCGGTGCCTATCAGGTTCGGATTCAGGCAAGCGGATTCGATTCACAAGCATTGCAGGCTTCCACCCCGATTTGGGTTGGTTCGCGAGATGCCGCCGAAATGTCTTCCGTTGGGTTAGACGTCAGTCTACTCGAGGGCGTTGCCGATGCAGGATCAGGGGTCTACTTCCATGAAACCGAAGCCGATCAGCTGCTCGAAACCCTGCGTCCACTATCGAGTGGTACTGTGATTGAATCAGATGTGCTTCTTTGGCAATCGTACTATTGGTTTGTCGCTATTTTATTGCTTCTTGCGGTGGAGTGGTGGTTACGTAAACGCGTTGGATTGGTGTAGCTCATGTCTGCTGTGTCACGTCAATGGACCGATGGTCTGCAACTGAATTCTAAGACGGCCGAAGTTCTAGGTAAGTTTGACCGACGACGCCGATTCCTTTTGGTGATTAGGGGTATCGCATCGTCATTGGTGATTCTTTTCAGCCTTGCCGCAGTGATCACGTGCATTGATTACATCTGGCTCATTCCAGATCCCGTTCGCTGGGCGTTAAGTACATGCGCCTACGGAGTATCTGTATTCGTTTTGTACTCCTTGGGCATCCGCCCGATGGGTCATCACGATCCGGAGCAAATTGCCCGGCAGGTTGAGGCGAGCGAGGTGAAGTTAAAAGAGGATCTTTTGTCTGCGGTTGAATTGGCAAATCCTCTGCATGTCAACGGAGCCGTCAGCTTTCGTAATCGTTTACAGGATAATGTTGCGGTTCGAGTATCCAGCTTGGATGTGGCGAGATTGTTGCCAGTGCGGTTGATTTCACGATGGTTATTGACTGCCGTTGCTTTGTTGGGCTTGTTTATTCTGTTGAGTCTTTTACCCGGTTTGCAGTTCGGCCGTCGCATTGCTCGGGCGATGATCCCGGGGGCCGCGATTCAACGTGCGTCGATGACAAAAATTTTGGTGTTACAGCCGACACCAGCATCCGGCTTTGTCGCCGAAGGCGACGCGATTGCGATCGTGGTCGAAGTGACTGGAAAGCCCGCGGATGAAGTCCGAGTTCAGTGGCGAGACGAAGATGGTTTGTCCGGTGATTTGTTGATGACTCCACGTGCAGTGAATGATACGGAGTCTCTCGGTGGAACACTCGCGTTTCAAAATCGATACGCGGCTAATCTATCGGTGGGTACCGCTCCTGTTCATTATCGTGTGCTCGGTGGCGATGGTGTGACGCTGTGGGAAACTCTTACTCCCCTGCCCCGTCCACGAGTGGTTAACTTCAACAAGAGCTATCAGTTTCCCGACTATTCGCTGCTCTCGCCTCGGTCAGAAGATGCGGAACACGGAGATCTGGCAGCCGTGATTGGAACGAAGGTGAATCTGACGGTCCAGTTCGACGAGCCGGTTGCTGAACCAATGATTCACTTTGATGACGATGGCGGCTCACAGGAACTTGTTTCCAAAGATGGCTCGAATATCGAGTTTTCGGTGTTGGTTCCGCTGAGAACTCCAAGCACTTATCAGATTGATGCCGTTAGCCTGAAATCAGGATTGAACAACCCTTACAGTCCTATCTATTCGATTGATCCGCTTCGCGATGCACCGCCGTTTGTTCGTTGGGCAGAAGAAATGGATCGCATGATGATGGTTTCGCCCCTAGATGTGATCCCCCTTCATGGTTACGTGACAGACGATCTGCCAATCGATCAAGTCGTTCAAGAATTTGAGATTAATGGTCAACCGGCTTCCGTGCGTGCTGTGCCGATGTCGCAGGCTGATCGCGAACTTGATCTAAAGTGGGAATGGGATCTTCTGCATCGACAGAGTCCAGACGTGGAGTCACCCAAACTGGAAAATGGAGACTTTATCCGCTTGCGATTTGTCGCGATCGATCGAAATAGTCAGCGAAGTGAATCCGCTTTACTGGAAATTCTTGTGGCGGATGAGGGCTTCGATGTGAATCGACATCAGCATCTTGACCAGATCGCTGGGCTTGTTGACGAAATCGTTAAGTGGTCAGGAAGTTTCCACGAATTGATGGACCAATTAGGTTCTTCGAATCCAGAAGACTTGAGCGATCGAATCAATGATCGGTTCGAAAAATCTCAAGTTGTTTTGGTTTCTGGCGAGAATTTGGTCAAACGTATTGAGACCACGTTGGGCACTGCCTTGAGCCTACCTGAAGCCGGTGCAATCGAACTATCTGGAGTCGCGTTATTGGACCTTGTTCGGCAGCAAAAACGTTGGATGGATGAATCGCTCGAATTGATAAACGAATCTCCAGAGGTCTGGGAAGATACCCGTCTTGGCTTCGTGAAAGAGAGGATCGGACTCGCAAAAAAATATGCGAATGAATCACTTCGAATTCAACAGTATTCGGAAAATCTTTTTGCAGAACTGGTGACCGTTGCAATGGTGGCTGATGCAAAGGCTTTGCAAGAGAGTTTGAAGCCGATGTTGGTTCCGAAAGATGAGTCATCACTACCGATCGAGCGTTTCCCGAGATACCTACTCGTGTCAATTGGGCGACTTACGGAGATCAACGATCTTTTGAAAGTACATGGTCCTTATATGCCAGAGGATACGCTTCGCCATTTGGAAGCCTGGGAAAACTGGAGTGATAGTTGGGCGACTCGATTTGAATCCAGTATCCAAAGTCCACCGAATGAAGATGGACTGCGGTCAATGGTCAAACAATTTAGTCAGGAGCTGCAATCGCAGATCGATGGACGGATGATCGACGGCAGGATTGGTGGGAAGTTGCAGTCGCTGTTGCGTGATTTGCAAACCCAAATTGGGCCAACTCGCGATCTAGTCAATCGCCTCGAACAACTTGGGCGAGATGCGGAGGTGAATGGACAGCGAGCGACTGAGCAAGTTGATTCACAGCAGGCAACAAAGCATCGTAAGGATCAGGCTTTCTCACTTTTAAGCTACGGCTTTTATCGCGATCACCTTCTGCAGTTGCTGGAAAAGCGTGAGGTGTTGCATCGCAGCAGGCCGAACGTTGATTTGTCGTATGCAGCCGATACAAAATTGATGAAGCGCGCGATTGAAAATATCACCAGCGG
>JADHOA010000144.1 GCA_016779185.1 Rubripirellula sp. | reverse complement strand
ATCGTTCGTTTAATGCGTGAATATGCAAGGATAGAAGAATGCGATCGTGAAGAACTGGAGCGGTTGCCTGAGATTCTTCTTGGTCTCGATCAAGGATTCACAGTTCTAGCCTTCCATGAACGATCTTCAAATGTTCCCATCGGATTGATCAATTGTTTCTTTGGTTTTTCTACCTTTGAACTGCGGCCGGTGGTTAATGTTCACGATGTCATCGTGACCGAATCGCATCGTGGTCAGGGAGTTGCGAGAGGCATGTTGGAGTGTGTTGAATCCAAGAGTCGATCGCTTAACGCTTGCCGCATCACCTTGGAAGTATTGGCAGATAATCCATCGGCAATGAGAGCCTATCAAAAGTATGGTTTCGGTCACGACCCATCGCACAAAGGAGTCGATACCTACTTTTTGCGAATGCCGCTCTCGGAATGATACCCTCCTTGAATCTTTCAGAAGGTATGTCTTGAAAGGTTTTTGTTGGTTTTGCCATTCACAACAACGGATTGTGTTTTGGGCAAGTATTTGTTGCCCGACGCCGAATCACAGGATTGGGCTGAACAGTCTCGCAACAGCAGTGCCAATTCTTAGGAGCCACCAGTCGCTTGGGTGCTGTTCGGTGGAGTTAGCAAGATCTTTTTGAATCATGCAGTCCATTTCTCGGATCAGCTTTTCATCTTCAGAGGCCAACATAAGCTCAAAATTAAGGTGTAGTGATCGTTGATCCAAGTTGGTTGATCCGATTAGAGCTAAGTCGTCATCCACCAACACACATTTCTGATGCATGAATCCTTTTGAGTATCGATGCACTCGGATATTCGCATCGCTTAGCGTGTTTGAATAGTGAATTCCCGCAAGATAAACCGCCCAGTGATCTGCTCGATCGGTTATGAGGATGCGGATGTCAACTCCTCTGGCTTGTGCGCAGTGCAAAGCCACAGTGGTGGATTCATCGGGTACAAGATAGGGAGTGCAGATCCAGAGTCGCTGCCGTGCCAACCCCGCTAGGGTTGCAAACATCATACTCGCTCTTGGGCGTTGATCAGCCGGTCCGGTTGCACAAACTACCGCTTGAGATGTCCTGGTCTTTGAAGTTGGTGTGTAACTCTCTGCGATGGGGTTGTCGAACGCTGTTTTGCCTTCATCCGTTTCATGATTTTCAGGTTTTGGTTGCGGAGACCAGATCGCTTCAGGTAGATCTTTTCTCGCTGCCCAGTAGTAGTCGCCTGCAAAAACGGCTTGTACCTTCCGGGTTGCTGTGCCTCGGAGCAGCACACCGGTGTCTCGCCAATCCATCACGTTTGTTGGTGTACCGAGATATTCTGATCCGACATTGAGTCCACCAACCAATGCTGTGTGACCGTCAATGACAATTAGCTTGCGATGATTTCTGAAGTTAATTTGAAATCGATTTTTCAGCCCCTGTCGAGTATCAAATGGTCGAATATCAATGCCTGCTGTTCGCAGAGAATCTAAGAAAGTTGCGGTGATCTGAAGGCTTCCTACCTCGTCATAGACAACGCGAATCTTAATGCCTTGATTCGCCATATCGATTAGTGTCTCGCCGAATTTTTGGCCGAGTTCATCGTCTCTTAAAATGTAGAACGAAGCGTAGATGTATTTTTTTGCGGCACCCATTTCTCGAAATGCGGTTTCGAAAAAATCAGGGCCATCGATAAGCAGGCGAGTTTCGGTCGTCTCGCCAATAGGTGTGTCAAGTGTATCTGCTAAGACTTCCAAAGGCGTCTGTAGATTGGTTGATCGCGAATAGCTATCGGTTCGAATTTCATCTCTAATCGCACGAACCGATCGTTGATGTTGTATACCGACGCTTTGTATTGCCTCTCGGTATCCTTCAAAACGATTGCGAGAAAAAATCCAGTAGAGTGGCAAGGTGACCAAAGGTAGAGTTAAAAGAGCGACGGTCCATGCAACGGTTGCCTGGGAGCTTCTTACATGCTTGATCGCATGCACGACCGAAAAAATGGCGAGTGCTTCTAGCCCAAATGCGACGAGTGATATGGCTGTGAGTAGCCAAGAGTATGCATTCAATTCATCTATCATGAGAGACGCCCGCCCTGCTTTTTACCCTTGATCTCTGTTTTATTCCAAGGATCAAGATACTCGAACGCTTTTCGTTTTGTGACAGATTGTTGTCACTTGTTTGTGTTCAATCAGTTTCGTACGAGTGGATGGAATGCGGCCAAACAAAAAACCTCTTCAATACTTGAGTAAAGAAGAGGTTTTGAATGAACACAGGGCGTCTTCAATGGTGCTAGATATGTTTACAAGGCCAGCAGTAAACGGCTTGGTGCCTCGAGGAATCCGATCACATCATTTAGGAAGCGAGCAGCAGTTCCCCCATCGACCAGTCTGTGGTCGTAGGACAAGCTCAGTGGCATCATTAAGCGAGGTTTGATCGAGTCGTCAGGCATCACGACCGGTAACTTCCGACTGCGACCCACAAGTAGAATTGCAACCTCGGGAACATTCACGATAGGAGTAGAGTACTGGCCTCCGATGGCACCCAGATTGCTGATTGTAAAACTGCCACCTCGTAGGTCGCTAACGGCAAAGTTGCCGCCTCGAACTTTTCCAGCCATTTCGGCTAAGGACCTTGTGATTTCGGGAATGCCCATCATGTCAGCATTTTTCATCACAGGCACAACAAGACCACGATCCGTATCAACTGCAATTCCGATGTTGACGTAGTCTTTATAGATGATCTGATCATTTTCTTGATCAATCACCGCATTGATTGCTGGGTGATGACGCAATGCTGTAGCAATTGCTTTGATCAGGAAAGGCATTGTCGTTAGCTTCAGGCCTTGAGCGGCATAGTCATCCTTGCTGCTTTGTCTTAAATGCTCTAGATCAGTGATGTCAGCGTCATCAAAGTTCGTGACTCTTGGCACCGCTGACCAGCTCGCGTGCATTTGGTTAGCAATCGTCTTGCGGATCCGATCCATTCGTTCCGTCCGGATCGGGCCGTGCTCATCGCTACCGTTGGACGCAGGTTTTACGTTAGCGGTGTCGTTCGAAGGAGAGGTTGTGGCGGGGGTGGCGACTGCAGAGACATTAGGCTGTGGAGTGGTGCCAGCTGCTGTACCTGCGGGTGCCTGATTGGTTGCTCGAACCACCGATAGGATGTCGTCCCTCGTAATTCTTCCGCCATCTCCGGAGCCAGGTACTCGACTGAGGTCAACTCCAACTTCTCTCGCAAATCGGCGAATCGCCGGGCCAGCAGCCACGATTTGATCAGAGGCTGGATAAGACGCAGCTGCAGGTGGTGATAGCGGAGCAGCTTGAGCAACTGGTTGCGGTGAGGGAGCTACCGGGGGCGTTAATGAAGGGGGTGCCGGCGAGGCTGGAATCTCTTGTGCCTGGGCCGGCGGTTCAACCGCAGCTGGCCGAGGCGTTGCAGGAGCAGCTGGGGCGGGGGCTGGAGCTGGGGCTGGTGGAGCAGTCATCTCAGGAGCTGCGGGGGACACAGGTGTTGTAGCCGCTGCCGAGCTGTCCGATTCTAGCTCTAGGATAATACCGTCAATTGCAAGGGTGTCTCCTTCGCTGATCAATATCTTCGTGACTTTTCCGCCTGCGGACGCCGGTACGGTGACGGTCGCTTTATCCGTTTCCATTTCGACAATATCCTGCCCCTTCTCGATCGTGTCACCTACCGAGACGAAGATTTCAAGGACATCACCGGATTCGATACCGTCACCAAGATCAGGGAGTTTTACTTCGATAGTCATTCAATCTTTTTCGTTGTCTGAAGGCACTTAGAAAAGGGTTGGGCTGTTATTGACTTCTTTGTTTTCAAAGCCCAGTGTCAAATTTTTTTGTCAAATTGTTTGCGTCAAACTGTTTTTGAGAGTTCAACGCAATCATTCGCTGAGCCTCTGCGGGGTCAAACTCAAGCGAAATACGGATCGGGCTTTTCTGCGTCATAACCCAATTGATTGATCGCGTCTTGAACGTCTTTGGGTTCCATCACTCCGGCTTTCGCAAGTCGGCTTAAGGTTGCGATCGTGACTGACTCGGCGTCCACCTCGAAGTGGCGTCGAAGAGATTCGCGGGTGTCGCTTCTTCCCATGCCATCGGTTCCTAGCACAAAGTAGTCTCCCGGAATCCAAGGCGTAAGTTGCTCGGGGAGTGCTCGAACGTAGTCGCTCGCTGCGATGAAGGGACCTTCTGCTCCATCAAGAACTTCTTCGATATAACTCTTCTTCGGTGTTTCGGTTGGGTGAAGCATGTTCCACCGGTCGCACGCACCCGCCTCACGTCGCAGTTGCGTGTAACTGGTAACACTCCAGACATCACTCGCAATATTAAACTGCTCAGCCAACATTTCTTGTGCTTTCAAGACGCCATTGAGAATAGCGCCGCTGCCAAATAGTTGGACGCGCGCTTTCGGATTCTCCACATCCCGGCTGCGATAGCGATACATTCCCTTGATAATGCCGTCTTCACATCCCTCCGGCATTTCTGGGTGATCGTACGGTTCGTTTTCGCACATCAGGTAATAGATGCACTCCTCGCCGTCTTGATACATGCGTTTTAGACCTTCCATGATGATCACGACGGTCTCGTAAGCAAAAGCGGGATCGTAAGAACGAACGGTTGGGAATGCGATCGCATTCAAAAGACTATGTCCGTCTTGATGCTGAAGGCCTTCGCCATTGAGGGTGGTTCGGCCCGCCGTTGCACCAATCAAGAATCCTTTGGCACGCATGTCTGCTGCAGCCCAAACGAGGTCACCAATTCGTTGGAAGCCAAACATGCTGTAATAGATAAAGAAAGGAATCATGTTGATGCCGTGAAGGCTGTAGGCCGTTCCGGCAGCGTTGAAACTGCTCATCGAACCTGCCTCAGTGATTCCTTCTTCTAGAATCTGACCATCCTGCGCTTCCTTGTAATAGGTGATCTGTTCGGAGTCGACCGGCTCGTATAGCTGGCCCGCGTGGGCATAGATCCCAAATTGCCGGAACATGCCTTCCATGCCGAAGGTTCTTGATTCATCTGGCACGATTGGAACCATATGCTTGCCGATCTTTTTGTCTCGGCAAAGGGCAATGAGGGTTTGGACAACCGCGAAGGTCGTGCTGATATTCTTGTTTTCTAGTTTACCGATCAACTTTCGGTATTCATCCAGCGATGGCACTTCCATGGTTGGATGCACCGTTGGTCGACTTGGAACCGATCCACCCAACGCGGCTCTTCGATCTTTTAGATACTTGATTTCCTGACTGTTCTCTGGTGGCTTGTAGAATGGTGCCTTTCCAACTTCTTCATCACTGATAGGGATGCCAAAACGAGTCCGGAATTCCAGTAATTCCTCCTCATTCATTTTCTTCTGATTGTGAGCAACGTTTCGTCCTTCACCTGCTTCACCGAGTCCGTAACCCTTGACAGTTTTTGCGAGAATTACTGTCGGCTTACCATTCTTTAATTCCGTTGCCATTTTGTAGGCTGCGTATACCTTCTCGGGGTCATGGCCACCTCGACGCATTTTTTCAAGACGTTCGTCGCTATAGTTCTCAACCAGTTTCAGCAACTCAGGGTATTTGCCAAAGAAATGCTCGCGGATGTAGCTTCCAGGCATCCCGGTATACTTCTGGTATTGACCATCAACTACTTCACCCATTCTTTTGACAAGAAGTCCGGAAGTGTCTTTTGCTAGGAGATGATCCCAGTCATTGCCCCAAACAACTTTGATTACATTCCATCCTGCACCGCGAAAAATCGACTCGAGTTCTTGAATGATTTTTCCATTGCCTCTAACTGGCCCATCAAGACGCTGGAGGTTGCAGTTGATCACAAAAATTAGGTTGTCCAGCTTTTCTCTGGCCGCAAGGCCAATCGCACCGAGTGTTTCAGGCTCATCACACTCGCCATCTCCTAAAAATGCCCAAACCCGCTGACCGGATGTGTCTTTCATTCCTCGGTCGCGCATGTATTCGTTGAAGCGAGCCTGATAGATCGCCATGATTGGCCCCAGACCCATCGAAACAGTTGGATACTCCCAGAAATTAGGCATTAGCCACGGGTGAGGATAGCTTGACAATCCACCGCCGGGCGAAAGTTCACGACGAAAATTCTCAAGATCATTTTCGGTTAATCGACCTTCGAGATAGGCGCGACTGTACATGCCGGGTGAGGCATGTCCTTGGAAAAAAATCGTATCTCCTGCGTAACCGTCTTCGCCACGACCTCGGAAAAAGTGGTTGCATGCGATTTCGTAAAGCGTTGCACTTGAGGCAAACGTGCTGATGTGACCGCCTACACCACCACCACGTTTGTTGGCTCGAACCACCATCGCCATCGCATTCCAGCGGACGATGGACTTAATCCTTCGCTCAAGTTCTCGATTTCCTGGGAACGGAGGTTGATCTTGCAGTGGGATGGTGTTGATGTACGGAGTGCTTGTGTCTTCGGCAGACTGAATGCCTTCACCGGCGGCTCGGTCTCGAAGTTGCTCAATTAAGAACCGAACACGTTCAGGTCCTTTGCTCTTTAATACATAGTCGAGTGAAGAAAGCCACTCTTGTGTTTCTGCTGCATCAATATCAATGTCGGCGGTGCGTTGTTCTAGCTCACCTAGGAACTGTTCTACTTCGGCTTGAGCTGCGATTTTCGATTCTGACATTCTTTTCTCGTAAGCGATGATGTCGTTAATGAGCAATGCGATTTATATCGAGCATTGCGGTGGTTGATTTTGGCGATGCCGCAATCAGCGGCGTTTGTGCTTGCGGCCAAATCCACACATCTCTTCGGCTTGGTTACCGAATTGAGTGGTAGACTGTCGGCTAGGTTGTGTTCATCGGTTCAGCAGATCTTTCATTCAGAAAGAAGCAGTGCTCAACGTTTAATCCTGTGAGCATTGCGGATTCTTGTCTTAATGAAAGGCTACCAACACGATTCAATGCGTCTCTCTTGGTTGTTTCTCGTTGTTCGTGAACGCCATGTAGGTCGTGACGTTGGTTCCACTCACAGAATTATTCAAATTGCAATCTCGCTTGCCGCTGAATCGTTTTAATGCTGAGGTTTGGTAGGCCTCTAAAATGGTGCGTTCACCGTCGGCTGCCACCGTGTTTTGCTAAATCGTTAAAATTGAGCGAGCACTAAGCGTCCAAGGCGACTTGCTAACGAAAGTTTGCGAATGTGACGAATACCGTTTGATTCCACCCCTTGAGTGTGATGCATTTCGTTTGAATCACCCCAAAAGACCCGAAATAAACCGTGTCACTTCACCATGAAGAGTAGCGGGATTTAGGTCAAATCGGCAAGGGCGCAGTAAAAAGGAGTTGTCTTTAGGGCCGGATTACCGCCTAAGGGACAGTCTTAACCAACTCGCTACGCTTACTTGGTGGTTTTAAGCTGCCCTTTCGGGGGGGCTTGGGCGTTCTTGGGCACCAACTCCTGTCCCTACTTTAGTCAGAACTCTTGGATCCTCCAGACTCGGCACGCTTACATTTACTGCGAAAAGCATCGAGAAAGGTATTTCGATCGGGCATGAATGAGACGGATCAATGAGCGGAGCACTTTGTGTAATTGACTCGATCCTACGGACTGGAGCTCGAAGCCGTTTTCAACTGGCTCGCGAATCGAAACAGTTTGGAGTGTGTTCGAGCCGACGAGCTAAAAAAATCACTTGCGGCGGATGTTCAGGAAGAATTGAGATATCCGGTATGTATTGACAACCGAATCAAAACCGTTGTTGGCAAGGTTTCTGAGCGTTTCGATTTCAAGCCATGTCAAACTTCAATTCAGCCTTGCTTTGAATTCACGGATCTTGTCCGAGTGATCATGGGATTGATTGGCTGTAGAGGAGCAGAGATCGCTCAGGATTAAAAATTATTCGCCTCAGCGTCGGCCTTGGCTTCGTGAAACACGATATGTGCGTTACGCTTCTAGCTGACGAACAATAGTATCGAAGAGAACGTGTTGGTTTCCTTAACGACTGTTAAAGATCATCGATCTGAGTAGAGAATGTCTGATGTCGGATAAGTTTTGCTCGAACTCGCAAATGCGAGGAACTCATGTTGTGGTGACTGGAGCCTCAAGTGGTATAGGTCGAGCCACTGCGATTGAGATGGCGATGCAAGGAGCGAGGCACCTTCTCATTCATTACTGTTCTAATGAAGTTGGCGCAGCCGAAACGGCCGAGGAGGTTGAGCGTTTCGGAGCGACAGTAACCATTTGCCAAGCAGACCTTTCTCTCCAGGAAGATCGCCAAAATCTCGTAGAGGCTGCATTCGGTCAGCTATCAGAGGTGAATGCATGGGTGAACAACGCCGGAGTCGATGTGTTAACTGGTGAAATTGCCAACCAAGGATTTGATTCAAAGTTACAGCGACTTCTGTCCGTGGACCTTGTCGGGACGATCTCGCTTTCACGGTTGGTAGTCGCTCGCTGGCTGGAAGAGCAAGCTGTGGATGCGATTCCGGCGATGACTTTTATTGGTTGGGATCAAGCTGATCAGGGAATGGAAGGCGACGCAGGTCAAATGTTCGGGCCGGTCAAAGCGGCTGTTATGGCATACGCAAAAAATCTTGCTCAGTCGGTGGCACCTTGTGTTCGAGTGAATGCCGTGGCGCCTGGTTGGATCAAGACTGCGTGGGGTACGGAGGTAACTGGATATTGGTCGGACCGTGCGATCGCTCAATCGCTCATGGGGCGATGGGGAACGGCCCAAGATGTGGCGAGAGCAATTTGTTACTTGAGTTCACCAGCGAATCATTTCATCACTGGACAAGTTCTTGAAGTCAATGGTGGTTGGAATCGCCGTTTTGACCAACCGAAATCATAAGCGGACTTGATTATACGCGTGCTTGGCAATGCAATTTTGCAACAAAAGCAAAATGATTTTCTGCGGGTATCTGTTGCTGCGAAATTGTGATTATTTACCCACTTGCTCAATCGCTGTTTGAGCCGTTGGTAGATTGAATCCGCTGGATCGTTAATTCAATTGCTGTAATTAACGCGCGAGATTTATTGAGCGTTTCCTCGTATTCAGCGGTTGGATTGCTGTCCGCAACCACACCGCATCCGGCTTGGACATGCACTTTACCTTCGCTAATGACCATCGTTCTTAATGCGATGCAAGTGTCCATGTTCCCTCGATAATCAATATAGCCAACTGCTCCCGCGTAAGGTCCGCGTCGATGAGGTTCAATGTCATCGATAATCTCCATTGCGCGAACCTTAGGGGCGCCGGATACGGTTCCCGCTGGGAGGCAGGCCTTTAGTGCATCAAAAGCATCTAATTCTGAACGAAGCTTGCCTTGCACCTCGCTACTGATGTGCATCACGTGGCTATATCGCTCGACCACCATCACCTCAGTCAGGTCAATCGAACCAAACTCGGCCACTCTGCCGACGTCATTTCTGCCTAAGTCGACAAGCATCACGTGCTCAGCACGTTCTTTAGGATCGGCTAGCAATTCTGCTTCGAGTTGTTTGTCGTGTTTCTCGCTACTGCCGCGGGGTCGAGTTCCTGCGAGTGGGCGTACGGTGACGGTCTTATCCGCTACCCGACACATGATCTCGGGCGAGCAGCCCACGAGTTCGCAGTCTTGTGTTCGGAGAAAGAACATAAACGGGCTAGGGTTAACGACTCTTAACGAGCGGTAGATTTCAAATGGATCCACATCTGTTTTGACGGTTAACCGTTGAC
>JADHOA010000143.1 GCA_016779185.1 Rubripirellula sp. | reverse complement strand
CTGGTATTGCACCAACACTTGCCCATCCGCTGTGCGTCTGACAGGAAATGGGGCTCTACCTTTTGTGCCCATGCCGACGGTATAAATTTTGATACCCATTGCGGCTGCAAGCTCAGCAGCTTGCACGGGATCCACTTCGCCAGCTGTATTTTCGCCATCGGTCAGCAGAATCATAATCTTGCTTTTAATCTTCTGTTCGTCTGTTCGATCATCCAATGTGCTGAGCTTCTCGACCGCGAGACTGATCGCATCTCCGATTGCCGTGCCATCTTCGGATCGCTCGTTAACGATTCGCACCTGATTCAATTGGGACACAAGGTACGAATGATCCAAGGTCAATGGTGTCACTGCATCCGCATATCCCGCGAATACCACCAAGCCGACCAAGTCACTTGATCGGCCACTGAGGCTACCAGCATCCGAGTCATCTTGTTCACCGAGCAAAAACTTGGAGGCGACGTTTTTTAATGCTTCCAGCCGGTCAACATGATTCCCATCAATTTGAAAATCAAGCGCCATCATGCTTCCCGATCGATCAACCACTAACTCAATCGCAATCCCTTCCGTGTTCACCACCGTCTGCTCGCGTCCAACTCGTGGCCGAGCCATCGCGATCACCATCAGCATGAATGTCAGAATCAACAGAAAATCCGGAACCCAGCGAAAACGTTGACGATAGGTAACTGGTAACACAACCTCCTCCAGCACCGAACTGTAGGAAACAGCATGTTGCCGATCTCCACGGGTCAATCGCCAAACAAGCCAAGGCACCACGATCAAGAGGGACAAAAACCACGGATGCTGAAACACGTTGAATCAAACCTCCGCCATCGTGTGATCAAGTTGCCATTGCGATAACCCCTGTACGATTCCACCGACTACTTTCGAGGCATCGATTAGCTGCTCCCTGGAACCGTTACCCAACGCATCATCAGGCGATGAAGCAGAAGCAAACCTAGCTCGATCCGCTTCCCGAAAAAACCTGCCCATCGCACCTAGAAGATCCGTGGGGACCCCAGCCCGATTCAATTCTCGAAGCAATTCCTCAGTTGATTGTGACAAGGTATTCACCGCTAGGCTTTGCGATAGAAAATCTTTCAAAATCAGGGCTAAGTCTTCATAACCTCGGGACAACGGAGCATCATGGTTTAACTGTGTAAGCCATATCCCGATTCGACTAATCGCAATGCTATGTGCCGAAGCCTTGCTGCGCCTGCGAAAAAAGAAAAAGGATGCTGCGGCAACTCCAGTCAACAAAACGACCGCGACAGACCAATGGTTTGCAAAACCGTTTTGGCTGTCTCCAGAAGACCGAGGTACCGCTTTCAAATCTCGGTAATGCTCAAAAGTTGCATCCTGTTCGACCAACCCCTGAATGGTCACGCTCGAGGGAGCGGACTCAATCACGATTGGACTCTCGTCCCCCGGCAGCCGAATCTCCGCGATAAAAATTGGCAGTGATCGCTTTCCTGCAAGATAACATTCCAGCTGATAAGCTCGGGTCCAAATTCGAAGAGAATTCGAAGATCGTACCGGAACCGATTGATCCACCACATCTTTCGCAAGGTTAAACCCTAATGACTCAAGTGGAGCTTCACGAAAGATGACATCCGCTTCACTAGGCACCTGTAACTCAAGTTGCACATCAAAAGGCTCAGCAACCTCGACCTCTTCTGGAGAAACCTTCACTCGCAAAACAAAATCATTCGATGGAGGTAACTCAACCAACTGACTCGGTGACGCACGGATCGACCGGTTAACCTGAGCAACCGCCGTCCTCAACAAAAAGCTGGAGCAAGCGATCATCATCAGAACAAAAGCAGTTATCCAACGGGTAAGGCACCGAGAATCACGTTGACGAATTTGAATCATTTCGACCGCTCCCGCATTCGAAAGAATCGCTGCAGCGGTTCAACGTAGTCTTCACCGGTGGATAGGTAGATTGCCCTGATCCCCAGTTTTCGAAAGAGTGTATCTCGACGCAAGTTTTTCTCGGCGATGGCTCTTGTAAACAAGGCCCGGTGAACCCGATTGGAGGTATCCAGCCAGCGAAATGAACCCGTTTCAGAATCTCGAATTGGCAAAAGACCGACGGACGGCATCTCTCGCTCTCGACGATCGGCAACGACAATAGGGACCAGATCATGCCGTTTAGAAGCAAGACGAAGCGGCTTGTCGTATCCGGTGTCCTGAAAGTCACTCAGCAGAAATACAACACTTTTTCGTTTGACCGTGCGATTTAAATGCTCCAATGCCATCGTCAAATTAGTTCCACGGCCCGATGGCCGATGCAGCACCAAGGCACGAATCAGACGAAGAACATCATTCACACCCTTACGCGGTGGAAGAGTCGATTCAACTCGATCAGAAAAAAGCGTCAGTCCCACTTTGTCCTGATTCTTGATCGCACTAAAAGCTAAAGTTGCAGCCAATTCAGTCACTAAATCTTGTTTCGTTTGATCCTGCGAGCCGAACTGTAACGAAGCACTTGCGTCGACAAGCAGAATCACCGTTAACTCACGCTCTTCTCGAAACAACTTAATAAACGGCTCGCCTGCTCTTGCAGTCACATTCCAGTCGATCGAGCGTACATCATCCCCGCTGTGGTAAGGACGCACCTCTTCGAACTCAATCCCCCGCCCTTTGAAAGCGGAATGCCAGCCACCGGAAAGGAGATCATCCACGACATGGGAAGTACGAATTTGTATCTTCCGCACTTTGCGAATTAGCTCACGAGCAATCACGTTGCGGGTACCTCAATGGTCTTCAACACAGTTTGTCTATTAATCCGAAACCAATCAAAGCCAAAGATCAGGGGACAGGAATGATTCTTAAAATTTCAGCGATCAAATCCTCGCTAGTTTTCTCTTCTGCCTCTGCTTCGTAAGTAAGAAGCAGTCGATGTCTGAGTACATCGATTGCAATCTCCTTGATGTCATCGGGTGTGACAAAATCTCTCCCAGCAAGAAATGCATTTGCCTTTGCGGCAAGCGTCAAGCTAATCGTCGCGCGCGGTGAAGCACCAAATTGGATCATCTCTTCGAGCGGTAAACCGTAGGCCATCGGATCGCGAGTGGCCATGATGAGATCAACAACGTACTCTTGAAGTCGCTGATCCATTTTTATCAGCCCCACTAAACGCCTCGCCTCTAAAATGTCGGCAGGTGTCGCGACCGCATTGACCGATGGCGTTTCACCGGTGATCGCCATTCGTTTAAGGATTTCGAGTTCTTGGTCTCGAGTCGGATATTGCACCACCACTTTGAGCATGAAGCGATCGACTTGAGCCTCTGGAAGTGGGTAAGTCCCCTCTTGCTCCACGGGATTCTGGGTGGCCATCACCATGAACGGTTCACTCAATTCAAACGTCTCAGATCCAATCGTTACTTGCCGCTCCTGCATCGCCTCGAGCAACGCACTTTGCACTTTGGCCGGCGCTCGGTTGATTTCATCGGCCAACACAAGATTGGTGAACAAAGGACCTTTCTGAACCACAAACTCCTGACTTTGCGGCCGGTAGACTTGAGTACCAATTAGGTCAGCGGGCAAAAGGTCGGGAGTAAATTGAAGCCGCTGAAAATCAGTGGTAATGGCTTTTGCTAACGAGGCGACCGCGGTAGTCTTCGCCAATCCGGGGACCCCCTCAATTAACAAATGCCCGCCGCTAATCATCGCCACCAACATTCGCTCGATGAGCTTTTCCTGACCCACGATTACACGACCTACCTCGCTGATTAGGCGACGGAGGGGCTCGCTTTTTGCTTGAATCTCTGCGGCCAAATCAATATTCAATTCCATGGATCCCTGCTGTTGATCGATGGAATCCTCTGCGGACCGTTCTTGATCGTGATCATCCATCAGCTCTTTGTTCCTCTCTTTTTGCTTCTGCTGTGTTCGCAGTGAGCATTTTAATCATTCTTCGATGCGATCCGTTCGGGATTGTCACGCTGCGGCGACCGATTCGCTCGTCGCGTCGGTGTGCTGATTGTCGCATTTCTCAAAAAAATGAACACCCTTGCTAGCTTTGCGCGAACCGCGTTTCCTTCAACCGGCCGATGCTTTGTGAGGTAAGTGTAACGCGATCCACACAACAACAGGATTGGATCAGACGCCAAAGCCGCCTCTGATCTCAGGGAACGACCAACAATGACAAAAAAACGAGCATCACTTTTTCAATCCAGTCAAGCACAGCAACCAAAATGTCAAACTAGATAACTTACAGTGATCACCAAGCCCCGATACCCGCGCACAACACGCGGCTCGTTTGGTGAGCGCGGGGTGGTTGATTCGTGCAACCCCGATCAACTTTATCTCCGTCCTGTGCAGATCTGTCCAATTCGCATTCGCCTAACTCACGCCTATCCAGATCACCTCACAAAAGTGTTTGATCGCTGATTACCGTTGACCCGCTAAGCCAACACCTGCTATCGCTACGCAATACTTGAGGGAAAGTTTTAAATTTTCTGAATTATTTTGCGTTCAATAACCAGTACGTTCGCGGATTCCTGTCACCATCGCTGCCAGGAATCGAAGTTTGAAACGGCGAATTTCAATTCGATGGAATCGTTGTGCTGCATCACTGGATTGGACGAAGTGAAGCCCTGAAATTCGATATTTTGAAATCGTTCAACCGCCACGATCGTCGCAAGCTTTGGATTCTTGCCACCACCATCTTTGTGCTGACCACAGGGTGTCGCGGCCGCGCGCAACAAGAACTCTACGACGCGCAGATGGCACATGAAATACGTGTGCTCGAAGACCAACTTTACGAAGCGGATTACCAGAACCGAATTCTGGTGGATAAGATCGAAAGCCTCAAATTAAAAGGCGCTGCACCTTTTGACCCCACCAGCCCAATTGGTGGAACAACGAGACCATCCATTCCCGACCCGATTCGCAATCCGGGATTTCAAAGCAGGCCCAGCCTACCATCGGTTCAAAACGACCCGCTCATCGAAGCGATTGACGACCTCGATGCGATGATTGACGTAGGAACCGAGGAACCGCTTAAGCCAGCCCCACCTAGCATCGAGGGACTCAATCCGCCGCCGACCGAACTCCCTGCGCCCATCCCTCAAGATCCCCCGGCAACCGAGGAATCACCGCAGAGGGCACCCCGCGAAGACAAGCGACTTGGCTTTCTGCCACCATCTTCTCCCTACTCCAATTACCGCAGCACGACCAAATCCGAGCAATCGATCCTCAACCCACCGAGCTCGTTATCTCGAAACAACGATCCTTCGAGCCTTGCTATCTCAGAGAAAACCGCACCATCACCGCTCTTGGCTGCTCCGGGTGGACCAGAACCGCCAGGCAAAAACAGTTTGATCGCTCCACCGGTCGTTCCAGGTGATCTTTTGCCACCTCCAGGCAAGGAACCTGAAAAACTTTTACCCCCAGGACAAATCCTACTGCCACAATCTGACAATCCATCGCGCCCTAACCGGATCAAAATCCACCCGAGTCTATCGGGTGGAGTCAATCGGGAGGGTGAGGTTCAGCAGATGATGCTTGTCGTGAATGTTTTGGATCAAAAGGGACGGCCGATTCGACTCGCCGATTACGACGTCAACGCAGAGCTATCGGTCGTGCTATTTGACGGAGATCAAGAGCAAAGCGATTCAACTCGCCTAGGCCGATGGGACTTTACTCCTGACCAAGTCAACCAGCTTATCAAGGAAGATCCGATCAGCGGATTCCACATACCGATTGATTGGCTCGATGCTCGCCCCGAGAGCAAAGTCATCCAAGCCCATGTTAGAGTGCGTTCCGATGAGGATGACATGCGGTGTAGTGAAGCCATCCATGTGATGAAACAAAACGCAATGACCCAGTGGTCTCCTCGCGGCGCCCGCACCGAAATCTATTTCGCTCAGTAGAGTTCAACGAAGCTGACTGATTGAGGATTAGCAACATCAGTGAGCAGGGTTTAACTGAGCAGGGTTTAACTGTGTGCTGACTTCGCTTTGCAGAGAACATTTTCGAAATACAATGTCGAACCTCTATCTTCATGGCGGAACAATCGTCTTACCCGACCGCTTGGTCACCGACGGAGCCGTTGCATGTGTCGATGGCCTTATCACCGGTATCTATTCTCACGACGAATTTAATACGAATTCGCCAGCCCGAACAAATCTTTCCCACTCCCCAGTAGACAACTCCGCGCAAGTCACGATTGATTTAACCGATCGCTATCTATGCCCGGGATTTGTTGACCTCCATGTTCACGGAGGAGCCGGCGCGGACTTCATGGACGGAACGGTAGACGCCACTCGCATTGCTTGTGCTGCCCACGCATCGCACGGAACCACAACCCTTTACCCGACGACAAGCACCGGCAGCCCCGCTCAGATTCATCGAATGTTGGCGTCTTGCAAATCGGTAATGAGTGAAACCGGGCCTCCTGGACACGCAAAAATTGGAGGCGTCCATCTTTATGGACCCTATTTCGCCAAAGAAAAATCAGGATGCCATCTTCAAAGCGAGTGCCGCGATCCGCACAACTCGGAGTACGAAAGTTACTTTGAGACAGACATCATTCGAATTGCGACATGTGCGGCAGAACTCGAAGGTGCAGCCCATTTTTACCAATGCGCCAACCAAAGGGGATGTTTGATCACTTGCGGGCACTCCAATGCATCGTGGACCGAAATGCAGGCAGCCTTTGATCTTGGCATGCGGCATGTCGATCACTTTTGGTGTGCGATGAGCAACGTTTCTTCGGTTCGTAAACAGCATGGATTCCCAATGCAGGGCAGTATGCTGGAATTTGTGCTCGGGCAGCCCGAAATGAGCACGGAAGTGATTGCGGATGGACAGCACCTATCGCCCGAACTTTTGCGGTTTGCTTGGCAGATCAAATCTAGCCAGCGTCTCTGCCTGGTCACCGACTGCAACCGTGCGCTCGACATGCCACCGGGTCGTTATCGCTTTGGCGCCATCGAAGATGGAGCGTGGTTTGAGAGTAATGGTGAAGTAGGACTTGCTTCGCCTGATGCATTGGCAAGTTCCATTCGTGGCATGGACTTTATGGTTCAAACGATGCTTACGCAAACCGACATTCCCCTTGTGGATGTCATTCGCATGGCCTCGTTAACTCCCGCTCAGCGCGTAAAAGCTGACGATCAGATTGGCAGTATTGAGATCGGTAAGTTAGCCGACTTTGTGATACTGAATCAAAAATTCCAGATCGAAAAAGTCTTTATCAGCGGCCAAGAATTGACGGCGCCGCTACCTTGAATCAATCAGCTCGAGCCAAGAATCCCAAAGGTTGAATCATCAATCGAGTCGGCTCGCAGCCTCAACTGTTTTTTTGGCCGGCAAGGCGTCACCCATCAGAAACGGTCTGCCGGAAATTGCTTGACGCAGCCGACGATGAAGCGAGTTGACGTTGGTGGAGAATGACGATTGCAGGTGCATCTCACCTATCCCGTGCTAATCTCTCCCTTTGCGTTTTGCTAACTCCGCTCGCAATGACTCTTCGAACTCGGTGATTTCATCGGTTCCAGAGAGATTCTGGTTTTCACCCGGGTCAATTCGATGATCGTACAACATTGCTCCTGTTAGGCGACCGCGTCCTTGCTGAGTACGATATTCGCTGTAGCGATGGGAATCGGTGCGGACGGTATCCCCTGTTTGAAACCGACCAATGGCGTTGGCCTTTCCCGGTGCTTTGGGGTTTTTGAGCCAAGGTATCAAGCTGACGCCCTGAACATGACTGGGTGCATTGAATCCCGAGAGCTCACATAACGTGGGATAAATATCAATGAACTCGGTGAGTGAACGACAGCGTTCGCCCTGCACGAAACCCGGCGCCGCAATCATGAGAGGTGCGTGCATGGAAGTTTCAAAACATGAGTGTTTGTTCCACATACCATGTTCTCCGAGTTGCCAACCGTGGTCTCCCCAAAGCACAATGATCGTGTTGTTTGCCAGCCCACTGTCATCTAACTGCTGAATCAATCGGCCAAGTTGAGCATCGATAAAGGAAACGCACGCGTAGTAGCCATGTATCAATTGCCTTGCCGTATCTTGTGACACTGGCCCAGTGGGAGGTATCGATGCGTAGGCTCTTAATTCTCCGGATGCATGGACGGCACCCTCGGGGGCGTTCAATGGCGGGCCATCATTCTCAGCAAGCTGGATATCTTCGTGAGAATAAAGATCCCAGTAACGCTTGGGGGCGCAAAACGGCAGATGCGGTTTATTGAATCCAACCGCCAAAAAAAACGGGTCTTTACTTTCGGCGAACTGCTTGATTCTAGCGATCGCCTGTGTAGCCGTTTCGTAGTCTCGGTATTCGCTGTCCAGAGCGTCGGCCGATTCGTAAGGCATCGCCCTCACCTTTTTTCGATTCGGGTACTTCTGTTGATGCTGCGCTACCGCCGTGCGCTGCACGCTCTCGTTCTGGTAATCGTTGAGCTTTGATCTCCATGGATCTTCAGACCAACCAGCCAAGCTATCATCGACGAAGTGGAAAACCTTTCCCAAACTGATCGTGGTGTACCCGTTCTCTTTGAAGAACGTATTAAGAGTCATTGCGTCAGGCATGTCGCGATCGGCGCGGGCAGTGTACGAAACGAATCGACTCGGTGAAGGTCTAATCCCAGTCATCAACGAAGCGCGACTCGCGCCGCAGGTCGGAACCATACAATACGCGCGCTCAAACAAAACGGAACGCTTCGCGAGGGCATCAAAATTTGGGGTGCGCATCTGCGATTGACCATAGCAGGCGAGCTGCGGTCTGAGGTCATCGACAGCAATGAACAACACGTTTGGTCGATTAATCGTCTGCGCATTCAGAGCTATTGCTTCGAGAGAGCCGCTCAGAAATGGGGTCGAGCAGATGATGGCGAACCACAAGAACGAAATCACCGATCTAGTTTGTATCCACATCTTGGAGATTCTCTCACAGTATTGCAAAACGCTTGTTGCTGAAATCACGAACGGCTTTGAATCGCAATGAATTGCACCCAATCATCACAATCGAATGATTCAGGGCGATCGAGGCCCAAAAATGGCTTGCTTGTAAACCATCCGAACTGAGCAACCATCAGAACCGGAGAAATTGGAGCATCTGTTCGAAACGCGTCAAGCTTTGATCCAAAATGTTAGAACAGCCTCGTGGAGGATAAGTATCAGGCTCAGGAGCGAGGGGAAAACACCTCTAACGGGTGGCAATAAAATGTTTTAGCCGAGGGAATTTTTCGATCAAGCATCAGCGAAAAACAGAGCGAAACTCTGCTTCGCTCCTCTGTCTCTCTCAAAAGTACTGTAAAAAAATGACGGTTTTGGCGAAAAAACGAATCGAAGAAGGTTGGACGACACCATAAAGAATCGGAATCAAACCATTTTTTCGGAAAGGTTGGTTTCCACCAGTTCGGTGACTATGATTACAGAGTAGTGGAATCTCTCCCGATCCTAGGGGATACCGACTGGTTTTGTGTTGTCGGTAAGTGATCAGGAGAGGACGCCTCTTCCGCTCTTTATAGTCACTTGAATGTTGTTCCTATCGAGTTGTCTCCGCTTGATGACTCGATTGATCAACATGAGTGTTCACCCATTCAACTAATTGTTGCCGCACGGGCTTGGGTCCAACGGCAATGAGGCGAACTTTTTCTAAAGGAACGTGTAAGTGATTACTTCCCGTCGCATGGTTATTGCCGCAGCGGTTGCTGCG
>JADHOA010000142.1 GCA_016779185.1 Rubripirellula sp. | reverse complement strand
GAGAAAAGCATCGTCCGAATTTCTATCGGAGATCCTTCACGCCTTTTTTGCCCGCAACCGTCTTGCGAGGACCTTTACGGGTCCGCGAGTTAGTCTTCGTTCTTTGACCGCGAACAGGGAGACTAGCGCGGTGACGCATGCCTCGGTAGCTCTTGATTTCCCGTAATCGGCTAATGTTTTGAGCCACTTGCCGACGCAAGGGGCCTTCAACCGTGTAATCTCGTTCAAGCAACGCCGCGATCCGTCCAAGATCTTCCTCTTGGATGTCGCTCGCGGGACGGGTTGGGTCAATCGCAAGTTTCTCGCAAACCTCTCGCGCGACATTCAAGCCAACGCCATACAGATAAGTTAGGGAATACTGGATTTGCTTGTCGTTTGGGATGTCAACGCCCATCAAACGGGGCATGGCCTAGCTCCGAAGTAAGTTCCGTGTCTCAAATAAATAGCCAAAACTGTCTCGCCCCTATGGACGATGCCGTCTGCTTGGCTCAGGAATCCCGGAATATAACCTTCGGTACCCTTTTTGCTCAATGGGGACGAGGGCGCATTTTTACGATCTTTTCTTGCGGCGATACTCAATGAATTCCGTTGGGTACTCATCTCTGTCTGTGGGGGGGTGGTCTTGTTGCTTGACCACCTCAAAGTTGCATAAATCGAGCTCTAAGTGGGTGTCGCCTTCAATCTCTGTCAGGACTCGAGTTAAGAAAACTTGATCACATAACGGAAGTAACTGTCGGTAAATCTCCGCACCACCCACGATAAAAGTTGGTCGATTGCCAGCAATTGATATCGCATCCTCCGGGTTTCCCGCCGACTGCACGCCTTCGCAACGCCAAGTTGGGTCACGGGTCATGACGATGGTGGTTCTTCCTGGAAGTGGCCGGCCAATTGAATCGTAGGTCTTCCTCCCCATCACTAGGACTCCACCCATCGTAATCTTCTTGAAGCGACGGAGGTCACTGCTCAATCGCCAAGGAAGTTCCCCGTCTTTGCCAATTGTCCCGTTTTTTGAAATGGCGACCAAAGCGGCAATGCTTTGTTTGGGTGAACGATGATCTAAGACGTTATGTGGGGTTTCCATCTTTGTCTGTCCAAGCAGATTGATTTTTTGTTGCCGATACGCGGCGATTCGGTTTTTGAAGTGCCTTGCCAGATGACAACTTAGCTTCGGTTGCACCTAAGTGTTTGCCGATAGCGAGTGGTTTCTTGCAGTTAGACAGCTACGGGAGCTTTAATCGCTGGATGGGGATCGTAGCCATCAAGCAAAAAGTCTTCAAATTCGTAGTCGGCAAGTGATTCCCGCTCGGCCAATATTTTCATATTGGCTAAGGGACGCGGGTGTCGATTTAGCTGTTGTCTCGCCTGTTCGAAATGATTTCGATACAGATGCACATCGCCAAAGGTGTGGACAAATTCTCCTGGTTGTAATCCCGTTTGCTTGGCCATCATCATTGTTAGCAAAGCGTAGCTTGCGATATTAAACGGAACTCCGAGGAAGATATCGGCGCTTCGTTGATAAAGCTGGCAAGATAGCCGATCTCCTGATACATAAAATTGGAACAACAGGTGGCAAGGTGGAAGAGCCATCTGATCGAGTTGGCCCACATTCCACGCTGAAACAATTAGTCTTCTGGATTGTGGGTTCTTCTTGATTTCTTTTTCCACCCAAGAGATTTGATCTACCGTGTCACCATCGGGGGTTTGCCATGATCTCCACTGATTTCCGTAAACCGGTCCTAGGTTTCCATTCTCGTCAGCCCATTCATCCCAAATCGAAACACCATTTTCTTTCAGCCATCCAATGTTGGTTTCTCCCCTTAGAAACCAAAGTAGTTCGTAAATTACGGATCTTAGGTGGACTTTTTTGGTGGTTAGTAGAGGGAATCCCTGGGACAGATCAAATCGAATCTGGCGTCCAAAAAGACCCCGAGTCCCCACTCCTGTCCGGTCATCACGATCCAGGCCATGGTTCAGGACTTCATCTAAAAGTTCAAGGTACGTACGCATGCTTGCAATAAGGATCGAGGATAGGTGAAGACCCAGATTGGAGAATCAGATGTCGGTGAGGACAGATTTCGCTGCTGAGAAGAAGTGCTTGTTAGACATTTTGGCTGCTGTTGACATCATGCTCGACAGTGGCGTTGTCAATCGGTTTTGTCCAATCGATTGTCCAATGGCGATCGCTAGACATTTGAACGTGCTGTGGTTGGATGCCAAGTCCCCCGCACATTTTCTGGATCTCCTCCAGTGTTAATGCTGCGTGCAATGATTGCCTGAAAAGTTGTTGGGCGCGGTCTGTCTCGTCTCCGCAGTGCTGCCTGACTAGCAATTCGACCGTATGTGATGAATCTGGTCGAGCGAGGTCTCGGATAAAAATCCTGCCCCCCGGCTTGACCAGTCGGACGGCTGTCTCCAACCCACTTTGGGGTCTATCAAGGTGGTGCATCAGGCTGTTGCTGATGACGGTGTCCGCGGTGTCTTGATCGAGCCAATCGAGATCCGTTGCATCGCCTTGGGAGAGCATGATTCGGTCTAAGTACCCTGAAGCATCAATGTCACGCTTAGCAAGGTCTAGCATCTCGGGTTCTTCGTCAATTGCGAGGATCTCGATATTGGAGTCTTGAGAGCATAGCTCAATTGGTATCCCAGCTGGGCCACAGCCTAAATCAATCACACGTGGCCCCGTTGGGCCGCTTAAAAGGTCTTGCACGAACTTACGATTTACCGCCTCGTGATCCATCGATTGGTATTCAATCGCTTCAAGGTAAGGGTCATCCGGAATGGGTTCAGTGACGCGCGGCAGGGTCATGGGATTTGCTCTCGTGCTGGGCTATGTGATGGCGGGGTAAACGTTTGGTTAATGAGCTGCGTTGCGTTAGCCGACCAGATTTTAGAGCAGAAAAGAGTCGTTGTGTTCTCGGGAGAGTTCGCAACGCTCAGGGGCCGATCTGTTGCACCTAGTGTGGGTTGCGACGGAAGTGAGATGCTGGTTTTCTCAGCGTCTGAGATTTCCTTTGCTTTTTCTCGCGGCCAAAGCGGTCAATCGAGGAATGATGGATGACAGCTGACCGGCGTGATATATTCCACCGCGAACGGTGAATCGGCTTCGGCGATGATGAGCGTACGGATCTGTGGATTCAAAGCTGCGTGCTCGATGGCCGAGGACTTTTGTCGGTGTATCAACGAAATCATTGTCTTTCGCTTGTTCGAACCGACTTCCGTCGCACTGCCCTCCACTTCCCCGCCAACATCTCCCTCAATAATCTGATGAAAGAATAGTCATGAGAAAGTTTACCGTGGTTCTTTTGCTCACCTGTATCGTTACAGGTTCGATGCTTGGGTTGAAGAAATCGGATCCACCTGGGAAGCAGATGCAAGTCTTTGCCAATGCATTTCTAGAAACACTCGATGCGGAGCAGAAAGAAATCGCATTAATGCCTTACGATTCACCTAAACGCGTGGATTGGCACTTCATACCAAAAAAGACACGTAAGGGACTTGTGCTGAGTGACATGAATGAAGCGCAGCGCACTGCGGCGCTTCGTTTGGTTCGAGCAGCATTGAGCGAAGCTGGTTATGACAAAACCAGTAAGATCATGATGCTCGAAGGTGTTTTGCGAGAGATGGAAGGTGAGGATCGAAATTGGGCCCGCGATCCTGAAATGTATTATGTCACCTTATTCGGTCAGCCAAGCGAATCGGGTGCTTGGGGGCTCAGCTTCGAAGGGCACCATGTTTCTTTGAATTTTGTTTGTCGTAACGGTAAAGTTGTCGATAGCACACCGCAGTTCTTTGCTTCTAATCCCTCGATCGTTAAGAGTGAAGTTAGCGGTCCCTTGGGGAAAGGTACTCGGGTTCTTCGAAGTGAAGAGACTCTTGCGTTTCGTCTTGTTAATGAACTCAATCCCGATCAGTTGAAGCAAGCGATGATCGCCGAAGAGGCTCCGGCTGAGATTCGTTTTGCAGGTGAAGTGCAAGCTCAGGTTGGCGAACCGGAGGGGATTCCTTTCTCTGATCTGAAAGCAAAGCAGCAAGCATTGCTAAAGCAGCTCGTTGATGTTTATGTCGGTGCTGTTGCAGATCCGATCGCCAAGGAGAGGCGAGAGTTGATTCGTAAAGCGGGTTGGCAAAATGTTCATTTTGCTTGGGCCGGTGCGTTGAAGCCCGGTATCGGCCACTACTATCGAGTTCGTGGTCAAGACTTTCTGATCGAGTTCGTCAATACTCAAGCCGATCCCGCCGGCAACCCTGCCAACCACATCCATTGTGTATGGCGAGATTTGACGGGTGATTTTGATTTGAGTAATTAGTAATTGATCCATTCCAAAAGTATTGATGATCCTCAAAAGCCAGCCGTTTGAATGCGGTTGGCTTTTTGTTTTGATTTAATTTCGATCGCATTACCAGTGGAACCCTCATCTAGGCACAGTCTTATCACTGAAAATATGGGGAGTCGTAGTATGGGGTTTGGGTGCTGGATTTCTCTTTCGTGAAAGCTGACTTGACATCGAGAGAATCAGCGATGGGGGAATTTCGTTCGATGGGTGGCTGCTTTACTGCTCGGTAAGATACAGCGGAGCGGCAGCCGGTACGAACAAAAGTTGTAAAGGGTTTGCGAAATGAAAACGTGGTTTCAGCACCTCAAGCAGCGATGGAACGATTGGTGTGGCGATCGTGATATGGAAATCGCCATCCGTAGGCACATGACAGAATCCGGTTTCTACGGTCAAACCGCGAAGATTCAAAACGTTCGCCTGATAGCAGTTCAAAGACCGGGTTGGCTGCAGGTTTATCGGTTTGAGGCGATGGTTCGGTTGAAGCCAGATGGAACCGGGTCCGAGAATTCTACAGACTCCCCGCAGTACAGGCACGTTAGCGGATTGGTAAAAGATGACATTCGTTATCGAGTTCAGACCGTCAGAACTTTTACCTCCGAGAGAGATCGTCGTTCATGTTTTGCCGAATGGTCTGAAGGGTTAATCTGTTTGCGCGGCGCTGAAGGATTAGCTCCTTCAGGCCATTTGAGCTGAAGTTGTATCTTTCGGTAATCAAGCGGTTGACCAAGTCGACCTAAATGCCGTTGCGACGGATCTAGAGCCTAGTCGAGTCAACCAAGTGTATGAGGTTGTTACATTAGAAATGTCGTTACTTGGCATGCGTTTGAGTTAAACCCATAGAATGTTGATGGTCGACAGGATGAAAGCGAGTTCCGTCTCGAATGCTGGTTGTTGTCTCTCGCACCCAGCAGTCAATCTGCAGCTAGCGGTAGAGGGTTGACTGCGCAGTCGATTTGCAGTGCTTTTTCCATATGGCGTTTGTATCAATTGAATTGTTTTTCCTTCTGATTTTAGTAAGTACCGAGAGTTACCATGCGATTTGTTTTTGGTGATCGTAGCAATCAAGTGTTTGTCAACATGATGGTGCTATTTGCTTGGGTCTTTGGTCTCATGGGGCGCTTAAGTGCCGAGGATCATGAGTTGTCGCCTGAAGAACTTCTGAAGGCAGAAGCTGAATTGCTTGGCGAAACACGGCAAATCACTTTTGAAGGACGGCGTGCTGGCGAAGGTTACTTTAGTGCTGATGGTGCACGCATGGTTTTTCAGAGTGAACGAGATTCCAACAATCCCTTTTATCAAATCTTCTTGATGGACTTTCAAACAGGAGATTTGGTGCGAGTTTCGCCAGGATTTGGGAAAACCACTTGCGCTTGGATTCATCCGGCTGGCGAAAAAGTACTCTTCGCTAGTACCCAGAATGATCCCGAGGCCAGGCAAAAGCAGAAAGACGAGTTAGCTCTGCGTGAGAGTGGAAAAGAGCGTCGATACGCGTGGGATTACGATCCAGCTTTCGATCTGTTTGAAACCTCACCGGGTTCTGACGAATTCATTCAACTAACCAATGCTTTGGGCTACGACGCCGAAGCAAGTTACAGTCCCGATGGTTCGCAAATTGTATTTGCGTCAAATCGTGCTGCTTTTTCCAGTCCGCTGACCGGACGAGCAAAGGAGATGTTTGAGGTTGATCCCGCTTATATGATTGATCTCTACATCATGAATTCTGATGGAACAAACGTTCGTCGGTTAACGGATGTACCAGGTTATGACGGTGGGCCGTTTTTCTCGGCGGATGGCACTCGCATCTGTTGGCGCAGATTTTCCGAAGATGGGGCGTCGGCTGAAATTTTTACCATGAATACCGATGGTACTGATGTTAGACGTTTAACCAGCATCGGCGCGATGAGTTGGGCGCCTTATTTTCATCCCAGTGGCGAGTATCTGATCTTCACAACGAATCGACATGGCTTTGCCAATTTTGAGTTGTATTTGGTGCGTGCCGATGGCCAAGGCGAACCCGTCCGAGTTACCTACACCGATGGATTCGATGGGCTGCCCGTTTTTCTGCCGGATGGTAATCAGCTTTCTTGGACCTCGACGCGAACCGCTCAGAAGCAGTCACAGATTTTCTTGGCTACTTGGGATGACGCGAAAGCGCGGCAGTTGCTCGGGCTAGGTGGGGAGGTATCCACTGAAGACCGTGCAGCGGCGTTATCCGCCGCAGAGGCTTCTTCGCCAGATTTTCAGCCAGCGGATGTGATGCGCCACGTCGATTATCTCACCCGCACGGATCTTGGCGGCCGACTGACCGGTACAGAGGGAGAGCGCCGGGCAACTGCTTATGTCGCAGCTTATTTAGAGAGTCTCGGGTACGAGCCAGCTGGTGAGGACGGGACGTTTTTCCACTCCTTCGAATTTCCCGCAGGCTCAAGCTTGATTGAGGGTAATCGAATGATGGTTGGTGAGCAGTCACTCCGTCTCCAACAAGACTATGTGCCACTTTCATTCTCCAAGCATGGGCAGCTGGCTCCCACCGGAGTTGTATTTGCGGGATACGGTTTACAGATTCCCGGCGGAGATGACGAAGATGATTACGATAGCTACGTTCATTTAAATGTTGCGGGTCAGTGGGTCATGGTGTTTCGTGACTTGCCGCAGGATATTGCGCCCGAAACTCGTCAAAGAATGGCCAGGTATAGCGATCCCAGACGTAAAGTTACGATCGCCAGGGATCTTGGGGCAAGAGGCGTCATTTTTGTTGCTGGGCCAAACAGTCAGGTGAAAAATCAGCTTGTGCGTTTTGACCAAGACGCTTCTCAGGCAAGTGTGAGTGTCGCTGCGGTTAGTGTGACGAACGAAGTCGCACAGCGGATCTTGGCGCCATCCGGTGAGAATCTCAAAGAGCTGCAAAGTTCCCTCGACGATGGTTCGCTCATGATGGGCTTTGCAATCGAAGGCGCTTCGGTCGCTGCCGATATTTTGATTGAGCGACGTACCGGTAAAGGTCGGAATGTTCTAGCTCGATTACCCGCTGGTGAAGCTGCAAATAATCAACAGCCAATTGCCATGGTTGGTGCACATATCGATCATCTTGGAATGGGTGGTGGCGGCAGTTCATTGGCAACCGATGATGAGATCAATCAAGTGCATTCTGGCGCTGACGATAATGCAAGCGGTGTGGCAGCCATGTTGGAGATCGCTCAGTACTTGGCGTCAGAAAAGAAAAAAGGCAGGCTGAAGAGTCAGAGAGATTTAATCGTTGCCGCATGGAGTGGTGAGGAGCTAGGGTTGTTCGGTTCCAAAGCTTTTGTCAGTGATTTTTATCAGTTGTATCCAGACGCAAATCGTCCTGCGACGACTGATGAATTGACCGAGGAACAGAAACAGGCGGTGGAGGTTGCAAATTCGCACGGAGCCTCTGGTGAAGAAGCATCCCTAAATCAAGCGGTTGCTGCTTATTTAAATCTTGACATGGTTGGGAGGCTGAGGGAAAAGCTCGTGATTCAAGGAATCGGTTCCTCACCTGGCTTTGACGGAGAAGTACAGCGGCGAAATTTGCCGGTCGGCTTGCCTCTTCAGCTAGATAAAGCTAGTTCTCGGTTACCGACAGACACCTCCGCGTTTGTGGGGAGACAGGTTCCTATTCTGTCTGCATTCACGGGTGCTCACGAGGACTATCACACTCCTCGCGACACAGCAGACAAACTGAATTACGAAGGTTCTGCAAAAATTGCAAACCTGATGGCACTGATCACGCGTGGAATCCTCACCGCAAAAACGCCCCCAGTATTTGAATTAGATGAGGGCGACTCCGCTGGCAAGGATGCACCGCGAGCTCGTCTGACTGCCTATTTGGGAACGATACCCGATTACGTTGCCGGGGATGTCAAAGGGTTAAAGCTGAGCGGTGTTTCGAAAGAAGGACCGGCTGCTGCTGCTGGAGTCCAAGGCGGTGACATCATTGTTCAGCTTGCGGGAAGAAAAATAGAAGATATCTATGATTACACCTATGCAATTGAGGCGCTAAAAATAGGCGAAGAGGTGACAATTGTGGTGCAGCGAGGCGAAAAGTCGGTAACGATGAAAGTTACGCCCGCAGCCCGCGATTAACTAGTCTGGTATCTTAGGCTGCCCTGCTGGGGGGGCTTGCAGAGCATCCACGGTGACCTGCGAAGTATCCCACCGTAGCCGGTGACGGTTTTGTGGCTGGTGACGATGAGGATGGTTTTGGCCTTTGCGTGTCATTGAATTCACATTCGAATCGATTAAATGGCGCAACAATTGCTTCGAGGTTTGTCGAGTGTGTGAACTGTCGGAATGACTGTAGAACTTGACTTGAATGAGTGAGGATGAATCATGGGATCTGCTTGGGTACTGATGCTTGGTGCAATGGTCTTGGGTTTGATAGCGCAGGCTCGTGTCAAATCAGCTTTCAATCAGATGAGTCGGGTGCCAGCAGGGCTAACCGGGCAGCAGGCCGCGCGGCAAATGCTTGATCGAGAAGGTCTTTACAATGTGGGGATCGAACAGATTGGAGGGCAATTGTCCGATCACTACGATCCTCGATCCAAAGTGCTACGTCTTAGTCAAGATGTCTATCACGGAAATTCGATGGCAGCAGTCGGAGTTGCCTGTCATGAAGCAGGTCATGCGTTACAAGACGCAGCCTCCTATGCGCCTTTAGTGATTCGAAACATGGCCGTTCCGTCTGCAAACTTTGGTTCAGGGACAGGAATGGTTCTTATTATGGCCGGTCTATTTCTTGGTATGACCGGCTTGATCATGTTCGGTGCCATTTTGTTTTCGGCGGTTGTGGCATTTCAAGTGATCAACCTTCCTGTCGAGTTCGACGCAAGCCGCCGAGCTCGACAAGCACTTGTTGCCCAAGGGATGATCGCGCCGAACGAAGAACATTATGTAGCCAAGGTTCTTAATGCTGCTGCGATGACCTACGTCGCCGGCACCGTGCAATCGATCATGACTTTGGTGTACTACTTGATGCTTGCCAGAGACGAGTAGGACTGATCGCGATTGGGCGATACTTTATGGGGATGATTCAAGCGGTAGCCAATCGAGTCCGAGATCGAGTGAGGTTGCCTGATGTGTGAGTGCGCCGCTGCTGATTCGGTCGACGCCGGTCTCGGCTATCTCGCGTATCGTTTCGATTCTTACGTTGCCCGATGCTTCAAGTTGAACAGAGGGAGCGTTTTGATTGCGGATCGCTACTGCTCGAGAAAGATCTTCGAGTGAAAAATTATCCAGAAGAACGATGTCTGGATTTTCAGGCAGAACTTGGTGGAGTTGCTCCAATGTGTCCACTTCTACTTCAACGACGTGGGGTGCTTGCTGGGATTTAACTC
>JADHOA010000141.1 GCA_016779185.1 Rubripirellula sp. | reverse complement strand
GCTGCATCCGCGTTGCTTTCAGAAGGAGGTCATGCGGATCAGTGGTATCAAGCTGTCGATCTACTGACAAAAGTGCGTGAAGAAATTGAGGAACGAATCGAAAAACTGGAGCAGCAGCGATCACTGATTTCTCCCGAAGTCACTTCGGTCAAGCGTGACGGCGTCACTATCTCGGGACTCGTCGTTCAGTTCACCAGTCTGCAGCAGCAAGTTGCGGAACTTGAGGCTTTAAGAGCTGGGCTTAGCGAAAAACTACGTCACGTCGAATCCCTGATCCAGGAAGGTGGATCAACCGAGGCGATTCTCGTTAGCCTGAATGTCCCAGTGACACCAATTACGGTCACGGTTCCCAAGCCAGTCACGCCACCAAAGGACTCGAAGCAGTCAGACGCCGAACGACAAATTGCGATCGCCAAGAGAAAGCAAGCGGAGCGGGAAATCCGGATCAAGATGGAACCTCTCGCTATCGAATTGGAACAACTGCGAGAACGCTACGGCGAAAAACACCCCAAGGTGGTCTTCAAGAAATCTGAAATTGACGTCCTGCAATTACAAATTGACGCTCTTGGTCCCGCACCCTCGGAGATGATCAATACACCGGTGGACGAATCTAAGAACGAAACCAATAACAATGAAACACCTCTCGCCACCTCCGAGATCGAAACAACTGAGTCAACCCAACCACTGGACAATCCAAGTAACGGCGAAAAGGTTGTCAAAGCGCTAAACGCATTAAAGTCCGAAAAAGAAAGAGTGGCCACGGAATACAACCAACAGAACGCTCTATTGCAGGAGTTAGCCGCAAAGATCAGCCAAGAAGAGATGAAAGCGAGGGAATACGAACGGTTAACCGATGCCGTGGTCACCCAACATCAACTTCTCCAGCAAACCGTCTCGCGACTGACGAAATTACCGCAACATTCGCCTTTTTCTGGCAGGTTGGTGTCAATCATCAATCAACCGACTCCTGGCACACAGATTAGTCCTATCCTGCGTCCTTTACTGCAAACAAGCGTGGGCGCTGGTCTGCTTGCCGGCCTCGGATTGTTCGCTCTCGTTTTTCTTGCTTCACTAATGACGACCGAGACACAAGACGAGGATTCGGAATAACCGGCACAAGCCACGTCATACCTTCAATCAACGCTATCCGATCTCTATTCCTAATTTGTCTAACAGTTGTGCTTAAAACAATTCGACGAGACCGACTGGGATAAATAGCATCGAAGAGACGACAACCTGTCTCTCGGTCATTTTCGGAAAGCATCATGCGTGCAACCAAGCTCAATCTTGCCACCATCTTTTTGGCATTCCACTGCTCAGTGATCACTCAGTCATTCGCTCAAGAAGCGAAGATCAAACCAACCGTTTCGCAGTGGATTAAACCCTCGGAAATTGGACTTTTTGAGTGTCAAGTGATAATCCCCGCTGATATTGGTCATCCGGTTGGCCTTAGCAACGCCAGAGTCGAGATAACCGGTCCCAACGCACTCAAAGCCGTTGCGACGACGGATGAACATGGAGTGGCGAAGATACCTGGCATCACGCCAGGCGATTACACACTGACGGTTTGGGCCGAAGGATATATCGGCTGGCAAGCCCTGCACTTCTTGGCACAAGATGACGAACGGTTTGGAGCGGTTCCGAGCCAAGCTCTTGTTAGCCCTGCGATGATTGCTGTGGATCTGTTCGAAAAAATGGCGACTCCCTATGTTCGCTCTATCCCGAATCACGAACCGCAAGACAACGAGGTAGCAACCCAATCTTCACTTCACGAGGTCAAAGGAGCGGCACTTCCGGAAGTAGTCATGACCAATGGTGGACTCGATGGAAAACTTGTCGCATCGAATACCACTGATGCGAGGCTAAACAGCCTCGAAGATTCGAACGTCGTGGAAAACCACTTGGTGTTTCTAATCGATCATCAAGATCGAGTTCGGCAAACCGTAACCGATGAAGAAGGTCAATTCTATCTCGAGAATCTCTCGTCAGGTCTATACTCAGTTATTATCGTCGGACGCGGTGGGATAGGCGCCTCGCGTATCACGTTGATTGATCCCAAAGCAACCGCAACGTCACAAATCACAACAGTCGATGGCAAACGGTTCGTGTCGGCCATTGAACTTGAAGAAGAATTCACGATGGAAATCTCGCTAGACTATGACGAGTGCGGAATGCCGTTGACAGCAGACGGAGCGATCCTACCATTACTAGGCTCGTCTTCGGGTGGAACGAGTAACCTCATCGGAACATCGCTTCTCGGTGCAGCGGCGGTTATCGGCACGAGTGCGTACACTACCTCAACGGCGGACAGCGAATCGACTGATCCTGGCGGAATCTACTCACCAAGCAAGATCGATAAAACCTCTTCAGCAGCGTTGATCAAATCCATCAACGCTGTTTTCGTTTTAAGGGGTTCGTCATAAACGCCTGCGACTATAAATCTTCTCAAATCGGCTCCTTGGATCAGAAAGTTTTCATCAAAGCTTATGCGTTTGACACGTCTAAGATTTCCTCAGAACCTTGGCACTAAAGAACGAGTCACGATAACACTCCGAGATGGTCGAGAAACCAATCTTCGTTAAAAGCGAATCTTGTTCTGACGCGTCGAGTGGAAAATCCGAACTCAGCATGTGCTCTTCCACTTGCAAGACTTCACTTGTTTCAAGATCCTCCCAAGTGCTCGCAACGTCAAACATAAAACGCCGGATGAATTCCTCGCGACTTTCATGTGATTTCCTTTGAGGATCCACCCAGATCAGATGACAATTTTCATCCATTTGATCCCGAATGCGGCCCAAAACTTCAGCCATTTCATCAAACTGAAAATGATGAAGTGAGAAGCTCGCAAGAATGAGCGAAGGAGACCATTCATGAGTCTCCTTTAAAAAGCTCGTGAGCTCTGCATTTCGGGTCTCAATCTCACCGACCACACCGAACAGACTTGCAGAAACACGCGAAAGACCAGAATCGGCCAGATCGATTCCTAAATAACTTTCCACTTGCAGGGTTTTTAAAATCTTCGATGCCATGAGCCCACAACCGCATCCGAGATCCCATACCTGTCGCGTATTAGAAACATGGCGAATTGCATCCGAGATCGACTTCGATATCTCATCGTGTTTCATGTAATTGTTACGAACAATTCGATCATAGAGTGTCCACTGCTCAAAAACCTCGAATTGATAGAGGTCAGGTTCTTTCATTTGTTTACCGCTTCGAGAAGGGCTTCAAGGCATTCGCTAACAAAAAGCTGGATCTTACACATCAGAGACAAGATCTCTAGGCGATCCGCGTCATTCCTATTGGGATTGAATCGTAAAACTTAATAAGCGAATGCGAAAGGTTTTCCACCATCGATTTAACACAACTTTGATAAGTTATACGCGGTTTGAACGAGAAATCGCTTAAGCATCCAATCACCCCAGCTAAAGTCACTTGAGGAGAAAATAGCCAAACCGACGCATCGTGTGCGTACCAGCTCTTGGTGTTCGAACCGGCTCATAACGTTCCAACCGGTGGATAGTGTTCGAACCCGCATCATTCAGTAAAACCAGTAACCCTTTTCCCCCACCATCAAAAGAATAAAACGAGATGACAACGGACGGTCCAGTCTCTCATCCAACGGAATCCATGGAAATCAACAACCATGCTTCAAGAGAAAAAACCTTCAGGAATGGCATCGAAGCTTATCGCTGCGGTCCTGCTGATGATTTCTATCATCTTTCTTTGGAGACATGCAGCTCAATTCATCCAAGTCGACTACCTCGCGGCGAAGGAAAATGAACTCAGGCAATTGCTTCAATTGCACCCTTACCTGGTTTGGGCGTCTGCGTTCGTCATTTACGTTTTCGCAACAGGCCTTTCGATTCCCGGTGCTGCAATCCTTAGCCTATTCCTCGGATGGTACCTTGGCTTTACAACGGGCACGATTTTGGTGAGCTTTGCATCCACAACAGGGGCGACACTCGCTTTCCTCTCAAGCCGCTATCTATTGCGAAACCGAATCATCAAACGCTATGGAAATCGGCTGGAAGGGATGAATGAACACCTAAAACGCGAAGGTGCCTTTTATCTTTTTACGCTAAGACTGATCCCCGCGATTCCATTTTTCCTCGTCAATCTCTTGATGGGACTTAGTCCAATGCGAGTCAGAACCTTTTGGTGGGTGAGTCAAATTGGAATGCTCCCTGGAACAATTGCGTATCTTTACGCTGGTTCAAATCTGCCGGAGCTATCAACGCTAAGCCAAGAAGATCGTCCACCTATCTTTACAAGTCAATTAGTCTTTGGTTTTATCATCCTGGGTTTGCTACCTTGGATCGCCAAAGGTGCATTAAAACTAGTGTCGGAACGACGAAAGAGATAAAACGGTATCGGACATCTGCAATATTCACATTGAACGAACCTATCTAACCTCCTAAACGTTTTTCCTGTCTGCCTCTCGGCACCACATTGAATTCACCGCTTGCCATGCACTAATTCTCGATGAATGATTCTGATGAATAACACAGATCAAAACAGTCCACACTCGGCAGCGAACCAAGAGTGGATTGCAAACGTGCAAGCGTCAAAATTGCCCGAACCCGATTTTGACGGACGCTACAACCTAGTGGTCATTGGAGGAGGACCAGCAGGATTAGTTGCAGCAGCTGGCGCAGCCGGTCTCGGAGCAAAAGTTGCGCTGATCGAATCCAATCGTATGGGAGGTGATTGCCTGAATGTCGGTTGCGTACCTTCCAAGTCGCTGTTGTGCTCGGCGAACGACTATCTCGCTAGAACCCGGGGAAATGAATGCACTGATCCGTCAGCTGCATCAGCTAATTTCAAATCAGCTCTAGAAAGACTACAAGTTACTCGATCCAAACTGAGCATCCACGATTCCGTCGACCGCTTCAAAGAATTAGGTGTTGATGTCTTTCTTGGACACGGGAAATTTAGCGGACCCAATACGATACAGGTGAATGATAGAACACTGCGTTTCAAGAAGGCATTGATCGCGACCGGAGCCTCGGCGGCATCGCTGAATATCACCGGAAGCGAATCGATGAATCTTCTTACGAATGAAACACTCTTTGACTTAACGGACAAGCCAAATCGACTTCTTGTCATCGGCGGAGGTGCTATTGGCTGTGAAATGGCACAGGCATTCGCCCGCCTTGGAACGACTGTGGTGCAAATAGAACGAAGCGGTAATTTACTGGCCAATGAGGACCGCGAGGCATCACGGCTGATTCAACAATCCCTAGAGGATGATGGCGTTAAAATCCACTTCAATTCGAGCGTCGGCTCTTTTAAAACAACTGACTCAGGGAAGCAAGTCAGCATACTCAACGGGGGAGCTGAACTGACAGAGGTCGCAGATGAGATTCTTATCTGTATCGGTCGAGTTCCGAACGTGCGTGATCTTGGACTTGAACTCGCAGAGGTAGAATTTGATCAACATCATGGTGTCAAGGTAAACGACTTTCTCCAAACAACCAATCGAAATATCTTCGCTGCGGGAGACGTGATCGACCGCGCCCGCTTCACTCACGCAGCCGATTTCATGGCAAGAATCGTCATCCAGAATGCATTATTCAAGGGTCGTAAACGCTACAGCTCGCTAATCATCCCGCGGTGCACCTACACTTCACCAGAACTCGCGCATGTCGGGATCAGCGATGTCGAAGCAGCAGCCAACTCAGAAAAAATCGCTTCATTCACGCTACCATTTAAGGACGTTGATCGATCTTTTATTGCAAATGAGCGATCGGGCTTCATGCGTGTCCACGTCAAACTTGGAACGGATCGTATTCTCGGCGCAACTATCGTCAATCCTCACGCAGGCGAACTGATCTCGATGATTACACTCGCCATGACAAACGGAATCGGCTTGAAACATATCGCTTCAACTATTTTCCCTTATCCAACTCGAGCCGATGCGTTACGTAAAATAGGAGATCAATATAATCGCGGTCGACTCACACCAACCATAAAAAAGGTTTTTGAGAAATGGCTTCGATGGTGCCGCTGACACAATCATTTTGAAACTAAAATGATGCGTTGATGCAATATTAGGATCTGCTAAACCTCTCATTCCCAAGCGATGGTTCTAATCGAAATAAAACAGGTTCAACCCTATTCATCTGTTTCTGTTTAGATTCAACTACCTTGGTTTTCCTGAAGAAAACAAGGATCGACTGGAACCTGCATGGCGGTCGCCATCGCATTGGTTTGACTCGCCATACCGACGACCGCCAAGAACTCTGAATACATCTCATCAGTCATCCCACGATGACGAGCAGAAGCAGTGTGACTGTGGATGCAGTATTCGCACTGATTTGAGATCGAAACTGCCATGTAAATCAATTCTTTCACCATCGGGTCAAGGGCACCGGGTGCCATGACCTTTTGAAGACGATCCCAAGTACTACGTGCTTGATCTGGATGGTTTGCAAGAACCCTCCAGAAATGATTGATGTAATCCGTGTTTCGAGTTTCTTTGATTTCCTCGAACAATGAGGCCGCAGAATCATCGAGTTCTTGATCAGTGAGAATCGGCAAAGTTGCCATCGTCAGTCCTTGTTTAAACGGCGAAAGAAGTGCTCGGGTGAATCCTCAACAGTCGCAAATAGTGACTAGGCACGGATTAAAAATATCAATTCATGGAACCACTTAGCTACCTCGACGAATCGCCTTCCAAATCTTTAAGAAGTTGCTTTGCATCATGAATTCGACGTTCTTTGTCCTGATCACGTAATGCCTGAAGCAGTTGATTACGATCAGATCTTGAAATAGGTAGCGAGACTTCATCGCCAAGCACGCCGAGAGGGACCTCCTCCATAGGCCATGAATCGCTACGCTGCGTCGCAAATGGCAAATCCTTATTTCCAACTGCCTGCAAATTAGCCAAGGGATTTCTTCCCCAGGCGTATCGATAATGAATTGGATAACCAACCATCGAACTCCGCAAGATTAAACGTCGCCGATCGTACTGGATCTGACCTCGATTATTTTTTCCCTGCTCCGCATACTGCGCCACAGCAGGATGAAAGCGCCGATCTTCTCCCGCAATTGCAAAGCCGCGAATCGCTCCATCCATTGGGTCGCCCACTTCTCGGTCAAATAACAACTCTATTGCATTATCGATAACCTGCATCTCAACAAGCATGGGTGGCCTCCATTCGAGCTGCCCTTCGAACCCATATTCCGTTGCCAAAGCCCACCGAGCGATGCGTTCACCCGCAGGAAGCTTTAACTGAGGGTGGTACCATCGACGCCTCAAATCAAAAGTGCTCGCAAAACCGATATTCGCATCGCCCTGATGAAAGTACTCCAGAAAAGTTTGATACTGCGCAGCACGAATATCGATCCCAGCGTTAAACATTTTTTCACTGTAATCATCAAGCGTCTGCGGATAACCATCGGTGCACAGGGACAAGATACCGAATGGCATTTCCGGATCCCCAAACGCTTTCCGCCAGGCTTCAATCATCTTTGGAAAAACGGTGCGATAAAGCTTTGCACCAAGCGTTCCATCAAACGCATTGTTGTAGCCTTGATGAAAGATGACTCCTTTTACGGACAGCCCTTCTAGAGGAGCGATCATGCCGGCATAACAGTGACCCGGATAATTGTGATCTCCGATAGGCCCAAGACGCAGGTCGGACGGTGGCTGTCTTTCAGCATCACTCACCTCCTTTCCTTCGTCGGCCATTCTTTTGATTTTTGCTTGGTGCTGTTCCTGCCGTTTTACCAAATCGGCCTTGGCGTCCCACTGCAAAGCAGACTCCTCGAAATCCTTGATCTTCTGCACACAAATCGGGTCTTCTATTTGCTTAAGAACCCTCAGCGGGGTCCAAGTTTCAACGGTCGTACCGCCACGCGAAACATCAATCACGCCGATTGGAATCTGTGACGCCTGATGCACACGTCGAGCAAAAACGAATCCGATTGCGGACAATTCTTTTGCGATCTCGGGACTACAAACATCCCAATCTCCCTTTCGAAAATGACGATTCGACCAATCGCTCCATTGATGCAGTCGGGGAAAACTCAATTGGTTTACCGGACCCTGAGATTGAGGAATCGTTAAGATTCGTATGTTAGGGTAGTGGGCGGATACAATTTCAAGGCTGCCATTTTCGACCTTGGCTAGTTCAAATTCCATATTACTCTGACCGCCAAGAATCCAAACGTCCCCAATGAGAACGTCCACCAATTCAATCTGCTCTTGCCCCGAAACAATGCGAATGGGCTGTCCAATTCGATTCGTTGCCATCGGCGGCAACTCAACCTCCCAGCGGCGATCGACGCCAGAAGTGGCCGTCACCTGATTACCAGCGAATAAAACTTCAACTTCACTACCTTCATCAGCCCATCCCCATAATTCGATAGGCTTATCTCGCTGCAACACCATGTGAGACTGAAAAAGATTGCTTACCGTTAAACCACCAGACATTGCGGGGACGTCAATCACATCTTCGCGAGGCATGGATTGCCCAAATACCGATGGATTGAAAAGAAGAATCAAAACACATATCAAACTACCAGCTTGACCAAGTAAAACAGGCATCAAATATCTCGTCGTGATGATGGTCGAATCGATTCGAATACTACCGCCGCAAAATGATAACAAGAAATGCGACTTCAATCGCTGGAAACACAGTACACTGAAAAAGTCGTGATTTCGTTAAAGCTTGTTTTCCACTATCAATGCTTGCGAAAACAGAAAAACAATGGAATGCACCAGTGACCTGATGTCAAAAATTTTGTTTTACTCGCAACCTTTCCCCTATATTGCTTTTGGCCATACACCGCTTCCGGAAAATCACATTCCCAAGTTGCCAATCACAAGCGATCTCTTCAATGCCTCATCCACTCAAACAAAGTCGCCTGTTCGATTCCTATTTTAAAATAGTAACAACCACTCTTTTTTTGATTTCACTCTTTCCTCCCTGCATATCCGCTCAAGACATCTCTGCAGAAGACATCGAGATGCCCCAAAGAGGAATCTGCGCGCATCGCTGGGCCAGCACGACTCACCCTGAAAACACACTCACGGCATTTGAAGAAGCCATTAGGCTGGGGTGTCAAATGATCGAATTTGACGTTGCAATAACAAAAGACAATGAGATCGTACTGATGCATGACTTAACGATCGATCGCACCACAAATGGAACAGGTAAAGTCGCCGATCTCACACTTGCGGAACTCAAGACATTCGATGCGGGAAGCTACAAGGATCAAAAATTCGCCGGCATAAAAATCCCGACGTTAAGCGAAACGCTGAAGATCATGCCGAAAAACATATGGTTAAATGTTCATCTAAAAGGCGGCGACTCACTCGCGTCGGAAACAGCGAAAACCATCGTAGAACACGGCCGCCTGCATCAATGCTTTCTGGCTTGCAGCCATCACTCGATTCAAGCCGCTCGCAAAGTGCATCCTCACATCAAACACTGCAATATGGATCGTCAATCCAATACGCTTCAATATGTCGAAGAAACGATATCCATTCAGGCCGATTTTATTCAATTGCTCGGCGGAACGTCAGTCGATCCGCAGAACGTCGCTGCGGCAACCCGAGAGGGAATCGCCGTCAACTTTTGCTGCAGCAACTCAGCAGATGTGATCGCGGATTTATTTGAATCGGGCGTGCAATTCCCCTTGGTGGATGACGTGGAGAAAATGATTCGAACGGCCGAAGAACATGGAATCCCTCGACTAAAGCCAGCCTATTAACAGCCCTCAACGCGGGGACGCCCCAGAAATCGCAGCAAATCAGAAATCGCAGC
>JADHOA010000140.1 GCA_016779185.1 Rubripirellula sp. | reverse complement strand
CATTTGAACTTTGGAATGGATCTGAAATACCCGTTGCCTCTCAGATTGAGTTATTGAAAGGCGTCGACTTCCGAGTGATCAAGCGTTACGAGCCGAAAGTTGATGGTTATAAGTTTTTGCATGGTGTGGCGATTGCCTTGCACAACGATCGACTCTACGCTTCCTTTGGGCATAACCAAGGCAGCGAGAATACATTGACCGAAGAAGGACGCTTTTGCTTCAGCGATGACGGGGGGAATACTTGGTCACCCGTGACGACCATGGATGCGGGAAAAGAACGTGATGATCTCGCGGTGAGTCACGGAGTATTTCTGTCGCACGCGGGAACACTGTGGGCATTTCTCGGTTCGTTTTACGGGACTCGGCAAGCGGTTCACACTCGCGCCTACACGCTTGATGAGGTAGACGGGCAATGGACTCCGCGAGGAAAAATTATTGATGGTGGGTTCTGGCCAATGACTGAGCCTGTTCGGATGGAAAATGGTAATTGGGTAATGCCCGGTTTTATCGTCGGTGAAGGAAACCCACCCGCCGTTGCCATCAGTGAGGGCGATGATTTTCTTTCTTGGCAGTTAAAGGTGATACCGGTTGCGGCAGAAGTAAGGCAGCATTGGGGGGAGTCATCGTTGGTGGTCAGCGATAATCAACTCCTGAACGTCGCTCGTTATGGGGCACGATCGGTCGCTCTGGTCAGCCAAAGTGTTGATTTTGGAAGTCACTGGTCCATGAGTCGTCCGAGTAATTTTCCGATGGCGACCTCCAAGCCGTGCTGCGGAGTTTTATCAAACGGTGTTCGGTACCTCATCGGTTCAAGCTCAGCGGATGGGGGGTCGCGACGATCACCCCTGACAATCGCCTTGGGACGCCCAGGTGAGAATGCCTTCTCGCGTTTGTACGTGATTCGACATGCTCTGTTTGATGATGGGCCGGGTGAGTCGCATGTCAATGCCGCGCTTTCTTATCCCTACGCGACCGAACATGCCGGTCATCTCTACGTGGGGTATTCCAATGACGGATCACGTCGTGCGAACCACAACAGTGCCGAGCTAGCGATCATTCCTCTAGAGAGCTTGGTTGTCGACTGAGCGATTCTCGATTCTCGATGAGATGTTTGCTAAATACGGCGAGCAGCTAAACGCGGTTTAGCAAGCGGTCTAGCATTCGAAAAAGCAGATGTGCCAGACCACGCCTACGTTGACGGGTATAACACTCTGCTTGCCATGAAAACGATGAAGCCGTTGGCAGCATCGGATAAACCATTTTTTGTCGGGATGGGATTTCACTTACCTCATTTGAATTGGTGTGCGCCGAGCAAATACTGGGATCTGTATGTTCCGTCGCAAATCCCACTGGTTGATGGCGTCGCGCCCGAGGGCGGAACTGCGATGGGATTGCATGCTTCCTTTGAGCTTAGAACCCGATCCAACATTCCAAAGGAAGGTCCGATCTCACAGGATCTTGCGCAAACGCTCAAACATGCTTATCTCGCAAGCACGAGTTATGTCGACGCTCAGATCGGATTGCTTATCGAGTCACTCGACGAACTTGGGCTGCGGGAAAATACGGTGATCATTGTTTGGGGGGATCATGGTTGGCACCTGGGTGAAATGGGAGTCTGGGGCAAAGCAACAAATTACGAAGTTGCTGCTCGCGTGCCGCTACTGATATCCACTCCTCACATGAAGACTCGCGGCGTAAAGACCGAGACGCTTGTTGAGCTTGTTGATCTCTTTCCCACTATCTGTGATCTAGCGAAGGTTCCAAATCCATCGCATCTAGGAGGTCATAGTTTCGTCAGCTTGCTTGATAGGCCAGACAAGCCTTGGAAGGGCGCGGCTTTTAGCCAGTATTCAAATCCTGCACTTCGTGAATGGGCAGCGAATCCACTTTCGCAAGGTATGAGAGAAACTTGGTTTGGACCGTTGATTGAATCGGTTGAGGGGTGAATCGCCGAGCAATTCGGAAGCGAGTGGGATCGCGAGCTATTCGAGCAGCATCTAATGGGTCATTCCATGAGAACGGACCGCTATCGATTGGTGGTCTGGCGTGATCGTCGCGACCCGGCCAGCGAGCCGGTGGCAGTGGAGCTTTACGATCATCAGGAAAATCAAGAGGAAACCTACAATATTGCTGATCAGCACCTGGAACTGGTTAAGAAATTGATCAGGCAATTGGATTTCGGTTGGAAAGCGGCTTTGTGAGCGGTTACAAACAGACAGTGGCATGGAAAGATTTGCCGATCGCCCGAATGCCCCATGTTTGATTTGTTCTGATAAGTTGATTGGTTCTCAAATTCGTATCCTCTAAAAATCCGAAAAGTCACGATGCGTGCTACCTTTGCTCTGGTCAGCTTGATCGTTCTAACCTCGCACTCAGGAAGTGTTCATGCGGTCGAAATTGATTTCGAAAAGGAGATCGCGCCAATCCTCGAGGAGAGATGCTGGCACTGCCATGGAGAAGATGAGCAAGAATCGGGCCTTCGTTTGGACCTGAGGGGGCGAATGCTTCGCGGTGGTGATTCCGGTCTTGCGGCCGTCGTGCCCGGCGACGCGATGGGCAGCTATTTGATAGAGGTTGTGAAGCACATCGATCCCGAGATGGCGATGCCTCCCGACGAGGAGCGGCTTCCGGTTGCTGAAATTGCAAAGCTGGAAGCTTGGATTGATCAAGGTGCTAATTGGCCGGGTCAGATGGATGTGGCAAAGGTGGAAGAGGTTGATCTTTGGTCCTTTCAGCCAATTGTTCGCCCAGATATCCCAACGCATGCCGAAGGTGGAAATCCTGTTGACGCGTTTTTGATCGAAAAGTTGCAATCCCATGGGCTAGCCTTCTCGCCGCCTGCCGATTCGCGATCTTTGCTTCGACGATTATCAATTATCTTGACCGGATTGCCTCCGACTTCGATTGAAATGGATGAGTTTTTGGCTGCATCGGCGATGGATCCTGAACAGGCCTACCTTGACGAGGTGGAGCGGTTACTCGCGTCCAAGCAGTTTGGGGAACGTTGGGCACAACACTGGCTAGATGTGATTCGATGGGCGGAGACGAATGGATCGGAGGCGAATCTGTACAGAAAAAATGCTTGGGTCTATCGCGATTACGTTATACGCTCGTTCAATGATGACAAACCGTATGATCAGTTCTTAGCCGAGCAGATTGCCGGTGACACGATGGGAGCGGGTGAGGCAACTGGATTTTTAGTTGCCGGGCCACATGTTCCAGCGGCAACCGTTGGACGCGAGCCCACTGCGATTCGACAGGCTCGAGCCGATCGTATGAACGAAGTCGTTCAGACTGTCGGTGCCGCAGTGATGGGGATGACGATGGGGTGTGCAAGATGTCACAACCATAAGTTCGACCCTATTTCGATTCAAGATTATTACTCACTTTCTGCGGTGTTTCAGGATATCGAATTTGGTGGTCGATATCCTGAATTCTCCAGTGATCATCCAGTTGCAATGCGTGGCGCGAGTCTGAATGAGCAACTTGAGCAACAGCGGTCGCTGCTTCAACCATTTGGTGGTTGGGAAGAGAACTGGGGGGCTTTTCGAGAATTGCATTTCAAGCCGGTTGAAACTGATAGTGTTCGCATTCGTTTCAAGATGAGCACGCTTTTCATCGACGAGTTAGAAGTGCTCGGTCCAGAGTCCTTGGATCAAAATCTTGCACTTGTTCGTAATGGAACGAAGTTGACGGGGTATCCCGAGAACGGTTTTGAGTTTCGCAATCCAATTAATCGAATCGCCGATGGTGAATATGGAACGATGATCTGGCGTGCCAAAGTCGAGAAAGATGAGGAACGCCCTTGGGTGCAGTTTGATTTCCCAACGACTCAGACGATCAATAGGATTCGAGTCAGTAATAATCGAGAGTATTTTTACGACACGGACTATCTTGACCGAAAGCCTAACCTTCCTCGTTACGAGTTTGATGTTGAGATTCGTGGTAAAGATGGTCAGTGGAAGCCTTGGGTTGGAACCTGGGCGGTCAATACAAAACTTAAGGACAAGCATCCCGAACGTCAGTCGATCCTCAATGAGGTTCAGGCAGTGATTGCCGCGCTGGCGGAGGAAGGGCCTCGCCCATCATTTGTGGGAAGGTTGATACCTCCAGCGGTCACGTATGTTCTTCATCGTGGAAGTCCCGAGAGTCCTCGAGCCGAAGTTTTTCCGGCGGCACCTCGGTGGCTCGATGGCGACTTCAATCTTACTTCATCCTCTTCCGGCGCGGATCGTAGGCGTGCGTTCGCCGATTGGGTCGTTGATCAAGAGAATCCGCTCACTTCGCGAGTCGCAGTGAACCGATTCTGGCATCATGTTTTTGGAACGGGGTTGGTCAGCACCACGAGTGATTTTGGCAACGCAGGTTCTCCACCCACTCATCCTGAACTTTTAGATTGGTTGGCCAGCGAATTCGTTTCACCCTCCAAGTCTGGTAATCATGGATGGTCGGTCAAGTCGCTACTGCGTCTGTTGGTGACCTCTGATGCGTTCCGACAATCGAGTCAGCCAATTGACAAAGGGTTATCGATTGATGCAAGCTCGCAATTGCTTTGGCGATTTCCCCCAAAGCGGGTCGAAGCTGAAGTGATTCGCGATGCTATTTTACAGGCGTCTGCTTGTCTCGATCCAACCATTGGTGGAAGAAGTTATCGGATCCACAACGAGAAAAAGACCTACGCTCAGTGGCAGGTTGTCGACAATCATGGCCCTGAGACATGGCGGCGCATGATTTATCAAGAAAGAATGCGGCGTGTTGATGATCAGCTTTTCACTGCGTTTGATTTTCCTGATTGTGGCCAAGTGCGTGCGAAGCGACCTGTCTCAACGACTCCGCTTCAAGCACTGAATCTGATGAACAGTGAATTTGTGATGGAGCAGGCCGAGAAAATTGCGATTCGAGCTGAGGAGCAGGCAGCAGCACGTGGCGGTGTTGCGGTTGATCAATGTTTCGATTTGCTACTCGGTCGTCCACCAACAGATGATGAACGACAGGCATGTACCGAGATGAATGATTTAACGTTGGTTTGCAGAGCGCTGATCAACTCGAACGAATTTGCATTCCTACCTTAGGTGACCGATGAATCGTCCAGAATATCTTTCCGTGCAGGGGAGAAGATTACTTGACCGCCGCGGTTTCTTGGGGACATCTGGTCTCTCCGCAGCTGGGTTGGGTCTCTCCTCAATTCTTCATAGCGAAGGATTGCTTGCCAAAGAAACACAAACCGTTAGCGGTGAGGCGCCGATACGACCTGTCATTGATCCAAATCAACCCTATCTAAGTCGATCGCCGCACTTTGAAACAGCAGCCAAGCAAGTGCTGGTGATTTACCTGCCGGGGGCAGTGAGTCACGTGGATACATTTGACTATAAGCCTGAGCTATTCAAGCTTGATGGGCAGAAGCCGCCCGGGCTGCCGGCAGTCACCTTTGAGGGGCCAAGTGGAAACATTGCCAAGCCATTTTGGGATTTTAAGCCACACGGTGAAACGGGAAAAATGGTCTCCGATTTGTTACCGCATTTGGCGAGTCAGGTGGATGATTTTTGCTTTCTCCATTCCATGACAACCGATACGAGTGCGCACCCACAGGGTGAAAATTTCATGAACACCGGATTCACCATGGAGGGATTTCCTTCCTTTGGATCATGGGTTACCTACGCACTTGGAACCGAGAACCAAGAGTTGCCGGCTTTCGTTGCGATCAACGACCCAAGAGGATTGGCGAGAAGCGGTAAGAATAATTTCGGAAATGGGTTCTTGCCGGCCGCTTATCAGGGAACCGATTTCAACGCCAAAAATCCCCCGAATCATCTAGCGAGACCTGATTCCTTGACTGTGAACGATGATCGCAAAACGATCGACTTGCTTCACCGTCTTAACGCTAGCCATCTCGAAAACTACCCCGGAGATGCCAATCTCGCCGGTCGAATCGCCAGCTACGAGCTAGCGGGGCGAATGCAGCTTTCGGTTCCCGAGGTGATGGATCTTTCAGCAGAGTCGCAATCGACTCTCAAAAGCTATGGTGTCGAAGAGGGTTCCGAGTTGCGTCGTGAGTACGCCAAGAACTGCATTCTTGCCAGGCGTTTGATTGAACAGGGGGTTCGAGTCGTTCAGCTGTTCAACGGTAGTGACCCAGCTGGCGGTAATGGAATCACCAACTGGGATTCGCATTCAGATATTTTGAAAACTCATGCGATGCAAGCAGAAATTATGGATCAACCCACTGCTGCATTGCTTGCTGATATGAAGCAGCGAGGATTGCTGGAGCATACTCTCGTGGTCTGGGCAACTGAATTCGGAAGAATGCCATTCCTTCAGGCAAACGGAACGGGCCGTGATCACAACCCCAATGCCTTCACCTGTTTCTTGGCGGGTGCGGGAGTCAAGAAAGGGTACAGTTATGGGGCGAGTGATGAATTTGGGTTCAAGGCAGAGGTTGATCCGCTGACGGTTTACGATTTTAACGCGACCCTTTTACATCTTATGGGTCTCGATCACGAGAGATTAACTTACTATCACAACGGCCTTGAGCGAAGGCTTACCAATGTGCATGGTCATGTGGTAGAGGAAGTGCTCGCTTAGCAACCTGTGCCGGTAAGTCACTGGGTCATGCGACGTCACTGGATCATTAAGCTAACTCGGCAATCGGGCTACCCTCGGACATCAGCATGTGTGGACGACCTGTTTGGTCGTGAATCATTTGTTGCGGATCGATGTCCAACTGCCGATACAGCGTTGATGCAACATCAGCGAACGTAACGGGGCGTTCGATTACCCGTCCCGCTTCTCGATCGGTGGCGCCAATCACAGCACCACCAGGTAAGCCGCCGCCTGCCATCATTGCCATTGATGCATTCGGCCAGTGGTCGCGTCCGCCCTTCTCATTCACCTTGGGGGTCCGACCAAATTCTCCCCATGCAAGCACGGTGGTGGTTTCTAGAAGCCCGCGAGAATCCAGATCATCAATCAGTGCGTGGAATCCGTAATCGAATAAGGGTCCAAGATTTCTCATCCTCTCGTTATTGCTCGAATGGGTATCGAAATCGCTCAGTGAAAGACTCACCACACGGACACCAGCCTCGATTAATCGACGTGCGAGCATGAATTTGAGAAGAGCATCGGGACCCTCACTTGTTGTTGATTGTGTCCCCCCAAGTTTGATTGGTGGTGTGTATTTTTCGATCACTTTGGGATCTTCGCTATGGATATCCATTGCGTTGGAAAACGCTCCGGATGTTAGCACTCGGAATGCTTGTTGATGAAACTGGTCCATCGCAATCATTGACCCCGATGGGTCGAGAGATCTCTGGAATCCATCAATGTTTTGAAGTAACTCAAGTCGTTCGATGACTCTTGCCGAAGGTAGGTTGGGGTTGAGACGAAGTTCGGTTTTGTGGCCTGCGCCGAGTCTTTGAAGTTCGCCTTTCATACCGGGTTCTAATTCACGATGCCATAATTCAGAAATATCTGGCCGGAACGGTTTGCTGCTGATCCCAAGGAAGCCCGGTCTTGCGCTATTTCTTACCAGCGGACGTCCCTGCATCAAATCGATAAAGATTGGGACCGTATCGTTGGGGTTTGATTTTAGATGTTTGACCACGCAGCCAATCGCTGGACGTCCACCAATGGATTGAAGATCTTTCTCGTGGTATCCCGATTGGCACTGAAATGCATGGTGCTTTCCGTCAGAGCCGACCAGAGAACGAATGAAGACGAGTCGATCAGCGATCTTCGCGCACTGCGGCATTAACTCGGTGAGATGAATTCCGGGTACGCTGGTGCTGATCGGCTTGAAGGGGCTGCGGAGTTCGCTGGGCGCGTCAGGTTTTGGATCGATGAGATCCATCTGTGGCGGACCACCATCGAGGTGAATCATGATCAAGGATTTTTCTCGCCTGCCCTCCCCCGCCATCACTTGTTGGGCAAGTAGATTGGGGAGACTCAGGCCAGCGATCCCGCATGAGCCCGCTGAGAGAAACGAGCGACGAGATATCCCCGAACAGTTCTGAAATCGATGGCCAAATTCAAATCTAATCATCGGTCGATTTCTCCGGGCGTATGGTTGAGCCGTGTCGACAAGTCTCGTAGCACAAGGATCGCATATGATCGTCGTCGGTTGCGAGAGGATTCTTTGAATTGCTTCATCAGCTGATTATCGCCCCATCCTCACATCACTCCGTTTCTTGAAACCAAGGTGAACGCGCGTTTTGGGTGATTTCGTCGTCCAGACTCGTCATGCGATTTCTCAGACGTTCGACGATTTCTGGATTTTGCTCGGCCACATTTTCTTTTTCACCAATGTCCTTGCTGAGATCGAACAGCATGATTTGTGGCTTGGGTTTGGTGTTTTGGTTGTTCCGGTTTTGTCTCGCGTTTTTCACGAGCAATTTCCAGTCTCCCTGTCGGATTCCTTCAAGTTGTCCCTGAGAGGTGTAATGTAGAAATTCAGTTCTGGGTGACTTGTCTGTCTGGTCCATCCAGAGTGTCGATGCATCGAGACCATCAATTTTCTTATCCGCCGGTAGAGGTGTCTCGGTGATTGCGGCGATAGTGGGAAGAACATCAATGGTTCCCGTGAGTTTGTCGCAAACGGTTCCGGCAGGAATTCTAGGACCGCGAATCAAGCAAGGAACTCGTTGGCCGCCTTCGAAAGTTGTACCTTTACCGTCACGAAGTACACCAGCAGATCCTCCGTGGTGTTTGAACGGCAGCCATGGGCCGTTGTCGGTGGTGTAAATCACGTAAGTATTTTCGGCAAGCTTGAGGTCGTCCAGTGTATTCAGCAGGCGTCCAACTTCGTGGTCGATGTGTTCGATGACGTTGATGTAAGCATGCAGCGGGTTGGGATCGCGCACATCATCAGGAACGTAGAGTGGGATGTGTGGCATTGAGTGTGGGAGATAAACAAAGAACGATTCATCTCGATGCGTTTGAATAAAGTCAATCGCTGCCTGCGTGTACCGCCGAGTGACCGTTCGTTGATCCACGGGCAGTTCGACGATGGTTTCATTCTTGATGAGTGGAGTCTTCCATTTGGTCAGTGTGGACTCTGGTTCATTCCAAAGGACATCCATTCCGTCGGGGCCACCCTTGGGTTTTCCTTTGTTATCCGGGTGATTCATGTCGTTCGAGTAGGGGATACCAAGATAGGTATCAAATCCATTTGACGTCGGGAGCACTTCGGGTTGATGGCCAAGGTGCCATTTACCAAAGCATGCGGTTGCATAACCCTGCGCCTTGAGGTGATCCGCAATCGTGTGTTCCGCCGGATTCAGCCCCTTTTTTGAAGTGGGGAAGAGAACATGTTGATGCATTCCAACTCGCTTGGGATAGCAGCCGGTAAGGAGTGCGGCGCGCGAGGGTGTGCAAACCGGTGACGCAACCATAAAGCTGGTGAACTTGCGACCTTCGGTTGCGAGTCGGTCGATGTTGGGGGTTTTGATGGTCGTTGATCCGAAAGAACTTAGATCCCCGTACCCCTGATCATCTGCAAAGATGATGATGAAGTTCGGTTTCTCCACAGCAACGACGTCATAGGGAGCCAACAGAATCAGAACGATAGAGGCGAATAAGAGAGAATACGTTGCACGCATTGATAGGATTCCAACCGAGTTTCAACCGTTTGAACTCCTCCTAGTTTAGCACCTTTGCCATTCAGACGGGTGGAGGTATCCGCGTTGATCGCTGCCTTAGTGTGTGGCGGTGTGAAGATTTTCTGAAAATTACGGTGGTAGTCGTACCCAAGTGTCTAGCAAAGCAAGATGGGCCATTTTCACCGTTTTCTCTTCCTCGATTGCTGTCATA
>JADHOA010000139.1 GCA_016779185.1 Rubripirellula sp. | reverse complement strand
CTCTTGCATGTATGGCTACACCAACGTTTGGGAAATCATTCCCGAAGTAGCGAGAACTGGGGCGACTGCAATCGACCTTTGGCCCAAAATCCATGGAAGCCAACGCGAACAGGTTGATGAAATCGGAGAACAAACATTCTCGACGCTTCTAAAACGATGGAAGGTCGAACTCGGATGCATCACACAATACCAACTGGGACCCTTCGCTTTGCAGGAAGAAATGCGTCTCGCTAAGAGACTCGACTGCAAAATGATCGTTACCGGCGCTCGGGGACCCAAAGGTCTAAAGGGACAAGAGCTGAAACAAGCGATTGCAGAATTCCTTGAGCAGATGAAGCCTCATCTTGAGATTGCAGAAGCCACGGGAGTGACGATTGCAATCGAAAACCATGCAAATAACCTGATGGAATCGGCGGACTCATTGAAGTGGTTTCATGAACTACGCTCGTCGGAAAATTTAAAGATTGCACTGGCTCCCTATCACCTCCCGCAGGATTCACAACTAATTGCAGATCTGATTCGTGAGGTTGGATCATCGCTCGCAATGTTCTACGCGTGGCAACATGGAAAAGGAGCGGTGGAATCCATCAGTGCTGAAGAGCAACGACTTCAGATGCCGGGACGCGGCGAATTAGCATTTGAGCCAATCATCTCGGCTCTCAAGGAAATCCAATACGAAGGCTGGACCGAGATTTTCATGCATCCTGGCAAACGAGGCACTCCGATTCAAGAATCGATTGAAGGCGTGACCTATGAAATCAATCGCTCACGAGACTACCTCGACGCTTGTCTCACGGCAGCCAATGACTCATCCAACAGAACAGCAACAAGTGACACAGGAAAATCCAAAATGACAGACGACAACAAAGATGAGCAGGCGATCATCCGAGGTGAATTCAATCAACTTAACCCTCGAGAAGCCTATGTCATCCTCAACCAGGGCACGGAGCCGCCGGGACCAGGCGGCTACACGATGACGAAAGATCCCGGAACCTATATCTGCAGACAATGCAATGCAGCCCTGTATCGGTCAGATGACAAATTTGAGAGCCACTGCGGATGGCCTAGCTTTGATGACGAAATTGAAAATGCGGTCACTCGCAGGCCCGATCCGGACGGATTGCGAGTAGAAATCATTTGCAGTAATTGCAAAGGACACCTCGGGCACGTTTTTCAAGGAGAAGGATTTACACAGAAAAACACGAGACACTGCGTGAATTCGATCTCGATGCGATTCATCAAAAAAGGGGACGACATTCCCCCGATGATCGTCAAATCCAAGAAATAGTTTGCAGAAAGCAAGACGTTCGCCAATGATTCTATTTATTAGATTTGCTGGCTGATTATCGTTTTCCATCGATCGCCAAGCAATGAAACGAGGCGATCATGGCACGGGCCAATCATGAACAAGTGAAAACAAAAGAGTATTTCCACAAGCAGTACAAAACTCAGCACCTGATCCACTGGATACCTTCGTTGATCCGACGGCCCACTGGGATGCGAATTGACACTTTTGTGCTTGCTCACGAGCAACCGTTTCAAGACCTTTACCACCCAAGCTTCTCCAGTGACTCGAATCCTTATCACCGCGTTTGAGCCGTATGAGCGGTGGCCAGAAAACTCTAGCTGGCTTGCCTTATGCGACCTAACTAGGTGGTATGACGGTGATCTTGAATTGGTGACGCGTCGCTACCCGGTTGACCTCTCCCGCTTGTCTGAATCCTTAAGCAAGGACCTTCAAGGTGATTTCCCCTTAGTAATCCACCTTGGACAGGCACCGGGATCAACGCATATTCAACTCGAAGCGATTGGACTAAATGTCTTCCGTGATGGGTCAAAACTCATCGACGACGGCCCCGAGGCCTACCGAAGCAATCTGCCAATCGACGCGTGTGCTTCAAAACTTCGTGAAGCGGGGATTCCATGCCGGTCTTCTTACCATGCTGGAACTTATCTCTGTAATGCCGCTCTATACCTGAACCATCATTACACTCGAATCTTTGGCATGCAAACCGAGAGCATCTTTATCCACTTACCACTGTCACCTACACAGGTGGTGAAGGATGAAACGCACCCAGCGAGCATGAGCACACCGATGGCAAGTGCAGCTGTTGCGATCGTCATGCAGTCACTCGCCGTTGCTTCTGACAAGAAAAGCACCTGACCCAAGAACAGGCATTTGGCAAATAAAAAACGCCGACGAAAAATTTCTCATCGGCGTTCACGATAATAATCCGGTGGCCTGTTAGCCTAGTTTCGTGTTGGGTTGAACCCGGTTTGTGATTCTTCCTCTTCTTCTTGAATGATAATTCGCGGGGTGACCATCAGCATCAGACTGCTAGAATCACGACCTGCGGAAACATTTCGGAAGAGTCGACTGACGTATGGAATCTTACTCAAAACAGGAATCCCTCTTTCAACACGACCCTCTGCTTGACGCTTGATACCGCCGAGAAGAATCGTACCGCCGTCGGGTACACTCACCGTGGTGCTAACCGAGGTGAACGCGAAGGTTGGCAACTGAACCGTTGTACCTTCAACAATGTCTTGAGTGTTATTCTCATCTACTGCGTCATCTTCGTTTACAACGCCATCTCCATTGGTATCTTCCTCATCACGACTGCTGGTTCGTGTTGAACGACGACCTTCGTAGGTGAAGGTGTCGACGGCACCAATTTGGCTAAAGAACGGTACGAGTGTCAGTCGGACAAAACGCTTGTCATCACTAACAATACCCTGAACGTTCAATTGTGTCCCTTCGTTGAGAACAACAATGACAGGTTGCTGTGCAACCGCAAAGTCACCAACAACCGGAGTGATACTAATCACAAACGGTCGCTGAGTTTGGTCACTAATGGTTGCGAACTGTCCATCGAACAGCGTCACCTTCGGAGCCTGCATCACGTTACTGCGATTGTCCGACTGAGCAGCCTGCAAGAAGAAGAATGCTTCGATGTCACTAAGAATCGCAAATCCGATGGTTGAGGGTGTTCCTAATCCGCCAGAACCGAAAGGTGGAGCCAAACCGAAACTGCCGTTATCAAGACGGATATCGAGATCCGCTGTTGGAAGACCATCAACACCGTTCCAGCCGATCGCGACACTTGGACCCTCGTCATCGCTGGGAAGGCCAGAGACGTTGTCGTCAAAGGATGCTTGGAAGTCGACACCGATTTGCTCAGCGAAACTATCTGCAAGCGTAATAAAACGGACTTCGATGGTGATCTGCAAGTTTTGCAGCCTTCTTAGTGATTCCAACAAGTCCGTAATCTGATCGTGAACGTCACTGGTGGTGCTAATCACCAAGCTCAAGTTCTGAGGATACGGAGCCATCGTGCTAGGTCCACCGAGAGCTTCCCACGTATCAGGAACCACGGTGGTTTGAATCAAATCAATCAGAGACTGGAAGTCGGCGAAACTACCACCACCGCTCGCACCACCGGACATCGGCGGATTATTCAAACCAAAACCGCCCTGAGCACCCATTGAATGGTACTGTCCCAGAACGTTCGGATTCATACTCGATGGTGAATTATTTCTAGCTAGGCCAGTGCCCAGATCCGTCATGGAGACAGGAACCACTTGCACGTCAGCCTGAGGATTCGACATCTGATAGGCTGCTCGTAACGCACCAGCCAGTCCATCTTCATACCCGCTTGTGAAGTTCGGAATCGGGGTTACCAAGTCCGTCACTCGGTAGGTCTTTGGATAAACCTTACTTCGCTTCGCATCCATGCTTGTGATCGACAAGACATCATTTTCGATCACGTACGTAAGTTCCATTTTGTTCAACATCAAATTCAATGCACTTTTGAGCTTGATGCTGTTTGGCAACTGAAGCGTAACGGGAGTTTCGGCAGTTACGCGAATTGCACTCAACGCACGTTCGTCGATCACCATCGGTACGCCAGTGACGGCCTGTAGCTCGTTCAAAATGTCAGACAGTGCTCGGTTTTCATACTGAACGCTGACTTCGCTATTAAGCTTTTGCTGAATAATTTGCTCTGCGGCACTCAGACGTGAGTCGCCATCCGCCATTGGACGCAGGCGGCGACGAGACAAAGCTTCCCAATCCTGTGCTTCTGGCATTGTCATCGGCAAGTTGGGATCGATCGCAATCATGCTGCGATCAACATCGATCAACGTATCAAGGAAGGCCAGTTCTTTCGCGTCGCGAACTTCTTGGTCCATTAACAAGCGAGTTCCCATACGACTGGTTTGGAACATGCTAACCGCGATTGGATCGCCAGGCTTCAACTCTTGAACCTGCTTGGCAATGACCTCCGCCTCTTGAAAACGACGGTCTTTAACAAGCTGGTTGAAGGTGTTCACCAATGCGGAAACCTCTTCGTCAATGCTTGACTCCCTCGCTTGCTCGGTAGCCATCTCCAATCGGACCGCTTCGTTCTGCAGATCCAGATTGATTTTTGCACGATTGGCGTCGATGTACTTCTTTTGATCAGCGATTGCTCGGTCAACCATGACTGCAATTGACCGCTTCGATTGCTCGTCGACATCGGCGCCGTCAATTCTTCGACGAAGACTCTCTAAATCGTCGAGAGCATCGAGAGGTACGGTGATCTTCGTTTGTTCGGTCTTAGCGAGTTCTGCAGTGACTTCACGGAAGAGACGACGAGCTCGCTCTTGTGCCTCAAGCTCCGCTCGTTGAATGGGTGTCATCAAGGCCGGATCGGCTGCGCTATCCTCGGGAAGACGCTTTGGCTGTAGGAGAGTCAGCTTGTCCTTGAGTTGGTTGCGCGTTGCGGGGTCAAGCTCAGCTTCATGAGCCCAAGCCTCTTTGAACATTTCGCGGGCAGTTTCGGTGTCGCCCGCACTGAGAGCTTTCAGACCTTGCTGATACACCTGTGCGGCGTATCCTTGCCCCGGTTGTGGTAGAGCGGTAACGGCTTGCACCTGAGCGACTTCGGTACCGGCTGTGTTGCTGGCATCAGGATTGAAGAGCATGCGTGCTACCTCGCCCTGATCTTCCATCGCCGCAGCGGTCTGAACTCCACCGTTGTTGTTGTCGGCAAAGTCGATTGCGATTCCACTTCGTCGAGCAGCAGACTCGGCGTCAAGCAGTAGCTGCCAGACACGTGGTTCTCCAACCGCATAGTCGGACTCGGGCACCTTTAATAACTCAGCTTGTCGAGCTGCCTGAAGAGCGGTCTTCACCTCTCCTCGATCCAGTGCCGCTCTCCCGATCGCCGTGAGCCGCAATGCTTCTTTTTTCTTCTCAGCTGCGGTCATGACTGGTGCTGGTTGAGCCAACAGAGCAGGATCGATGCCGATCTGCTCGAGTTGCTTCTTGAGCGTGTCCAGTTCGGCTAACTGCCTCGGTGAGCTACCGGACTGCTGCGAAGCAGCTCGAAACGACTGCACGGCGGCATGGTAGTCCTTTGCGTTCATCGCTCCGCGAATGCGTGCGATCATCAAATCCGTCTGACTTGACGGGATCACGCTCGATACATCTGCGGCAGAGCCGGGCGATGCTGTCGAGGGATCAGTGTTTTGGCCCGAGGCGACTGTAACTGCTAGCATCCATGCTAGGCCGACACAGACGGCACGATAACCTTGTGCGGGTACGAGGCAATTCAACGCGACTCTCCTTCTTCGCGGTGAGACAACTTAAATGACGAAAACAATAGAGCCATCGCGGTGTTCCCCCTCACTCTCCAAGAGCGGAAGTTGACGGCTGTGTCGCTCACTTTATTTCGCCTGGCTGATTGTCAGCCCTGATTCTTTTTCTGATTTCTTTGCTCTGCCCAATCGCATCTACTCGGTGCTTTATCTCGCTTTAAGTAGCAATTTGGTCAGGTACAAAGAACCTTCGTGTTCGGGAATAGTCTCTTTCTCTTACGCGTGTCAACCTCGATCACGCCTCGTTTGAAATTTTCTTTTCTTGATTTCTTTTGCAAGCATTTATCATGAAAATTAAACGCCGATCACTGAGACAACAATCGCTTGCCAAATCCATCTTGATCAACAGCTGTGGAATAAAATGATTGTGCAATCAAAATCTCTTCCACCGAGACGCACCAAACATCATCAATGCACGCTTCCTAAAAATGGTTTTAACCTTATCAATTTTCATGATTCATCTAGAAAGCGACCCTTGAGATTGTTGCCCTGATGACTCACTCTCATTTGAACAAATCATCAAAACCTACGACCACTAAGTCATAAAAAAAGCCAGTCAAAATTGACTGGCCCTTAGTTTTCGTTCGTTGTTAGCAGAAGCAAACCTAAGTTGCTCCTTTGGCTTCTTCTGCTGATTTTTTTTCTGCCGCGGTTCGGTAATCCACAACATCCCAAACTAGGCCGAGGACTCGCAGCAAACGAATCGCCTGCCACGTGATATCAAATTCCCACCAACGATGACCATGCTTAGCCATTCTTGGATAGGCATGGTGGTTGTTATGCCAACCTTCTCCGTAAGCGACGATTGCTACCAACCAGTTGTTACGGCTATCGTCTGTGGTCTCATAATTTCGATATCCCCACATGTGGGATAGGCTGTTGACGAGCCATGTGGCGTGTAAAACCGTTACCAAACGAAGGAACATGGCCCACACAACCATCGAGATTGCCAAATCCATTCCTTGCCACCAATATCCGACCGCAAAGAGAATCCCAGTGACAGCAATATGTGCAGGCAGGAAGAGGACATCCAATACACGCATCCCCTTTTCCTTGTAGAGGTCCGGAGCCCAGCGTTTTAGATATGCGGTGCGATCGCCGTTGTGGGTATGGAATGCCAACCAAGTGAGATGGCTCCACCAAGCTCCATCTCGCGGCGAGTGCGGATCGCCCTCTTGGTCACTACATGCATGATGCTTTCGATGGTCGGCGACCCAATCAAGGGGCGTTCCCTCACCAGCCAACAACCCAATTGTCGTAAAAAAATAACGAACCCAGCTGTAGGTTTTCATGCCGGTGTGAGTCAACAAACGGTGATAACCGAGGCAAATCCCAAGGCTTCCAGCCATCCAGTGAAGAACTAACGTGACCGCGAGTGCCTCCCAAGTGAAGGTCCAAGGAGCGGTCAAAGCGATGAGATGGGCCATTGTCAACCAGCCGATCGCCCAATAACTGATGTTGGCGAATCGCTTACGATCCTCCGTTGTAGGCGCGACGTCTTTTTTTCGCTTCTTGACCTCGGTTCCCTGATCGTGCTGCGCTGTCTCGAACGATCCAGAACGTGGGGGTGCGGGAGTTGCAATGGACATAATCGTTCCTGATGGTGATTTCAAACGGCGGCCTTCGCCACGCGACTTGCTGTGTGAGTAGTCTATCGAATCGTACCGAAGCCGCCGTCCACAAATCACGGGCATTGTGTAACAGCCCTGTAATAATCCTGTCTCAACGCCCCAAAAGTGCGACGAAAAGGCACACCCAACCCTCTGTTTAGGGACGGAGCAGAGTTCGATCTGCGGGAGAGCGGTCGCGAAACTAAAGTTCCGGTGGCAGCCCAAATGGCTTCGCAAGGAGGAAATAGAGACATGCTTCAGCCGTGATACTGCACCAACCTGGCACTAGGGCCCGATCTCTCGTATGGCGAATCTACCGATTTCGTCACGTCATGGACGCGGCGTGGCATCCGATAGCGAACGAACCTTTACCGTTTTGGCCTAACCCAGCTGGTGTGCCTTAGCCATTGCTTCCTCGGCTTTGGCGATGAACTGCTGGTCTTGGGTTCCTGCCCACGCACGTTGATAGGTCACACTGAGAGCGGTGTAATTGAAAGCTTCCTGTGGCTCTAATTCGCAGGCTCGTTCACCATGCTTGATCGCAAGGTCGTGCTGGCCAGTCTTCGTATAGACACGAGACAAGGCCAACTGGGCCAAAACAAAGCTGCCATCCTGTTCTACAATCTTATTCAACCCAACGATTGCCGCGTCAAACTGTTCATCATCAATCAGTCGCTCCACCTCGTTGTATTGCGAATGTATGTCACTCATGGTCGGTATCTCTCAATGATTGGACGTGGCAAAAAAAATGTCGGCTAAACCCGCTTGGCTTAGCCGACATCATCAAAATTCATTCTGAGCTAATTTGCAAGCCTATGCATTACGCAAAGCCGCCTGCGCGGCAGCCAAACGTGCAATAGGCACTCGGAAAGGACTACAACTGACATAGTTCAACCCAACGCGATGACAGAAATCGATCGAAGATGGATCACCACCATGCTCGCCACAGATTCCAACTTTCAACGCATTCTTGGTGCTTCGTCCCTTTTCGACACCCATTTCGACTAACTGGCCCACGCCCGTTTGGTCAAGTGACTGGAACGGGTCAACGTGAAGAATGTCCTGAGCTAGATAATCTGGCAAGAACGTGTTCACATCGTCGCGGCTGTAACCAAAGGTCATTTGCGTTAAGTCATTGGTACCGAAACTAAAGAAGTCTGCATGTGCAGCAACCTGATCGGCAGTCAATGCAGCACGCGGAATCTCGATCATCGTTCCGATGAGGATATCCAACTTGCCGTCGTACTTCTTGTCTGCCTTGGTTTTCTCAATGGTATCTTCGACTCTTGCACGCAGCGAAGAAAGCTCATCAGCGGTACCAACTAAAGGAATCATGATCTCTGGATGCGCTTTGATTTTCTTCTTCGCACAGCTAATTGCCGCTTCCACAATTGCCTGCACCTGCATTTCCAAGATTTCTGGATAAGTGATGCTCAATCGACAACCGCGGTGACCCAACATCGGATTGGCTTCGTGCAAAGCGCCAGCACGCTTATTGATCTCGGCAGGCTTTAACCCTAACTCATCGGCCACGACTTTTTGTGCAGCCTTGTCGTGAGGTAGGAACTCATGAAGCGGCGGATCTAGAAGACGAATGGTGACAGGCAATCCGTTCATTGCCTTGAAGATACCTTCAAAATCTTTGCGTTGGAAAGGAAGCAATTTTTTCAGTGCAGCACGACGGTCGTCCTCGGTGTCTGCGAGAATCATCGCTCGCATGTGCAGAATTCGATCTGACTCGAAGAACATATGCTCGGTACGGCAGAGACCGATTCCTTGAGCACCAAAATCGCGTGCTCGCTTACTGTCAGCGGGGGAGTCCGCATTCGTACGAACATCCAGAGTTCGGTATTGATCCGCCCATTTCATCAACTTTGCAAAGTCACCCGAAAGAGTAGGCTCTTGTGTTTCGACTTCGCCGGACATGACTTCACCTGTGGTTCCGTCTAGGCTGATAACGTCTTTTTCACCGAAGGTGCGACCACCCACTTTGATCTTGCGCTTTTTCTCGTCAATCTGGACGGCGCCTGCACCTGCGACGCAGCACTTACCCCAGCCTCGAGCAACCACAGCGGCGTGGCTGGTCATACCACCCGTGCTGGTGAGAATTCCTTGAGCAGCATTCATCCCATCAACGTCTTCTGGGCTAGTTTCGTTTCTAACCAAGATAACGCTCTCACCCGCTTCAGCTCGTGCACGAGCGTCTTCAGCGGTGAAAGAAAGGGTACCGACTGCAGCGCCTGGAGACGCTGGTAAACCGCGAGTCAAGACATCTGCGGCGTTCCTCGCCGTCGGCTTGAAGCTTGGCAGCAATAGCTGTGTCAAGTCATTTGCGGGCACTCGCATGACCGCTTCTTTCTCATCAATCAAACCTTCTTTGACCATGTCGCAAGCGATTTTAACAGCAGCTAGACCGGTTCGCTTACCGGACCGTGTCTGCAACATGTAAAGAGTTCCACGCTCAATAGTGAACTCAATGTCCTGCATTTCGGTGTAATGGTCTTCGAGCGTTTTCTTGATGTCCAGCAGCTCTTTGTAGACCGCTCGATTCCACTTAGGCATTTCGGCGACAGGCTGTGGGGTTCGAAT
>JADHOA010000138.1 GCA_016779185.1 Rubripirellula sp. | reverse complement strand
CTTGTTCCCGCTACTTTACTTAATCCGCTAAAACGGATTAGGTCTTAACCTCGTAAAATGCTTGACTGACTTTTTCAACAAAGCTCCTTCAGCCAAATCAGTTTGATCTCGGAAACCAACATGTCTGCTCACGGCGACTCAAAAGACGGATACGACTTCGCACACCCGATTCCGGTACCCATGCTTCTTGCAGTTTTTGGTGCGCTGGTAGTCCTGACCATTATCACAGTGGCGCAAGCCAGCTTCGATATCGGAAGTTTGGACATCGTGGTAGTGATGGTGATCGCGACGATCAAAGCTGCGCTCGTCATGGCATTCTTCATGCACATGGCTTACGACAAGCCATTCAACGTGATTGTCTTCTTATCATCCTTTGCGTTTGTTGCCCTATTCCTAATCTTCACAATGAGTGACAGCAGCCAGACGTCGCCGGACTTCGAACCAGTAATCGAAGAAGCAGCGACGGAGATGGCATCGCCAGCAGTTGAGGCACCCGCAGCGAGCGAGTAACGCCTTGGGCACAGGTTGGGAGGTGGGGGTTCAGAATATCATTAGGATGACCCCGAGAAGCGATCCGCAATCCGGACTCGCGAGCAGGCGACCATAACGGTCTTCAGATCACAATCACCGCGTCCGACATCTTAATGGCATAACACCGGTGACGGCATAATATGGATCCTACCGTCCTCCACGAATGATTGACGCTGTGCGGGGAGTGCAACTACGGTACGGGTTCGCGACGGATCTTTCCTGCCGATTCGCCTCGCGTTCAAACCCGATGGCACCGCCCCAAAAAAACATTCGAGAACCCTTGGGATCTCGATGGCAAGCGGTAACAAATCGTTCGTTCCAAATACACACAGAGCTGTGATAGTCATTCCTGCTATGCAGCGTGTTACGCGCCGTCGATTCTGTTGATGCCAGAGATCAACAATACGTCAGCCATTTCGTAGTAGGGCGATGCGAAAACCCCAAAGGTGTCTACTGTAGTGCCAGCGACATCTGTCGTAGAATACGAAAGCGATCCTGACGACTGGCGTATCATCGCAGATAAAATCAGACGAGATTTTATCTCCTCAACATAGGTTCCCACCCCGGTCAAATTGCCATGGCCCTCATAATTCTTCGCTGCATATTTCTTATGTGCGCTGGCGGCGTGTCGGCAATCATCAACGCGTCACTGTCGGACACCTCGACAACGGTGCCTTGGATTGTCTTTTCAAGCATCATGGGCGCAGCGGTACTGGTAGTCATTGGTGACATTTACGCACCAAAGAAGAAAATTGACACGATTTCCTCGCTGTACTTTGGTGTCTTGATCGGTGTGCTGCTGACCTATGTACTTTCTGTCGCATTAGCACCGTTACTGACTCAATCCTTTAACGCGGGAATCATCCAGTTATTAATCGGCTTGGTGCTTTGTTATCTCTGCACCAGTGTTCTTCTTCAAACCAAAGATGATTTTCGTTTTTTGATTCCGTATGTTGAATTTGTAAGAGAAGTCAAAGGCTTCAAACCATTAATTCTTGATACGAGCGTCGTGATTGATGGCAGAATTGCTGACCTAGTAGCAACCGAAGTCTTTGACAACCAGTTAATTATGCCTCGGTTTGCTTTAACGGAACTGCAAGCGATCGCAGACAGCAGCGACAAGATGCGTCGGACCCGTGGTCGACGCGGTCTTGACATCCTCAACCAAATGAGAGCTGACGAGAAGATCGATCTTACGATCTTTGATCGTGAACTACCGGAACTCGCCGGCCAGACCGTTGACCTGAAGCTAGTTCTACTCGCTAAACATTTAGAGGGAAAAGTTGTCACAGGCGACTACAACCTCAATAAGGTTGCAAAACTTCATAACGTTCCTGTGATCAACCTCAACGAAATCAGCAACTCACTTCGCCCCAACTTCCTTCCCGATGAAACCTTTAGGATCAAAGTAGTGAAGGCAGGCGAAGGGCTAGAGCAGGGGATTGGCTACCTCGATGACGGCACAATGGTTGTGATCGAAGGTGCACGCAGTCGAATCGGACAACAACTGGAGGTCCGTGTTACCAGCACTTTACAAACCAACGCAGGAAGAATGATCTTCACCAAATACGATCAAGACTGACAGAAAATTTCATTCATGAGACGCGATTCCTCCATGTAACACTCGCTAACTTACTAGGATCGCAAGTGTCATCTCCTAACAATCTTTGGTTTCATTTTCGGAACGCCCCAGTCATGCCGAGCGTCCTTCAACGCCCCCAATTAGCATCAAGTCTCATCATCTTATTGTTAGCAGGCTTGATCACGGCGGGGAGAGCCACAGCTGCAGAATGGATTAATTTAATCGAGGATGATTCGCTCGCAAATTGGAAGCAAGTTGGTGGAGACGCGAGCTACACCATCAAGGATGGAACCATCACAGGTAAAACTGGCCACGGCAAAAACACTTTTTTAACGCGAGGTCCCTATTCTAATTTTGAACTTGAGTTTGACGTGCGTTGCGATGCCGAATTGAACTCGGGGGTTCAGATTCGTAGCCATCAATATGCGGAACCAACACCGCAGGAATCCAAGCCCAACCGCATCCGTGAAAAAGGCGAGATGTATGGCTACCAGTGCGAGATCACATCCAAGACAAATGGAGAAAATGGATGTGCTGGCAACTTCTGGGACGAGGGAAGGCGAACAAAATGGCTAGATGAGAAAGTTGCTGCAGCAGAGAAGCAATCTCATTACAAAGCTGGCCAGTGGAATCACTACCACATCGTGGCAAACGGCAATCATCTTCAGAGTTATGTCAACGGAGAGCTAATTGCAGACTTCCACGATGACCGGGATGCGTCAGGATTGATTGGACTACAAGTTCATTCCATCAAGAAAGGAACTGGCCCTTTTGAGGTATCCTGGAAAAACATTCGAATCCGCGAACTTTCACCTGAATGACAAACCATTCATGAATAGACGTGTGAATCGATCGATCAGGAAGATCATTCAACGACCCTTGTTCGCATCGTCAATTCCAACGTCCATCTTTGCCCATGCATCAGGGCATGATCACTCGATTTCACGTGTCACCTCTGAAGTTCGCAGACGATTCAACTCCTGCTCCAGCTCTGCAACTTTTTCCGGATATTGCCGATACAGGTTATTGGTTTCAGCTGGATCAGCAGACAAATGATACAACTGCCCTTGCGGACCATCATCAGTCGGGGGCACACGACTTGGCTTTGAAAACCCGCCAGACCCAAGCCCACTGATAAGCTTCCAATCCCCAAGTCTGACGGTCCACAAACCACTCCCAGTCTGCATCGCAATCGATTGCCGAGCATCTTGATTATCTTTGCCCATCAGTGAATGGAGGAAACTAAAACTATCAGGGCCTGCCTGATCAGCAAGCTTTAAATCCAGCAGTTCCGCAAGGGTAGCTAGGACATCAGTAAAACAGATCAACTGCGAACTCACTGCACCCGGCTCAATCTTTCCGGGCCAACGCACGATGAATGGCATCCGATGACCTCCCTCCCACGCGTCAGCTTTCATTCCTCGAAGTCCAGCAACGCTGTCGTGTCCTAAACGATTACGATCAGCTTCATACCAAACTGGACCATTATCAGATGTCACGATAACCAAGGTATCTTGCTTGAAGCCCTGTTGTTCCAGTGTGGTAAGAACGCGTCCAATCATTGCGTCCACCATCACCATAAAGTCGCCATAAAGACCAGCTTTTGATTTACCCACGAACGGCTCGGCGGGCAGCCACGGAGTATGTGGTGCAGGGAAGGCCAAATAAAGAAAAAATGGTGAGGCAGACGAGGTCTTGTCTTGTGACTGAATCACCTCACAGGCTTCTTCTGTAAATCTTGGCAAGACATCTTGAAGCTCTAGATTCGGTGCAATGCCACCCGCTCGCCAAAACTCCCCTTGGATTGGAGACCATCCCTCGGTGTAATGATCTTCGATAGTCGCTGTTGGTGGCTCTACCGCTCGATCATCGCGAATATAGAAATAGGGAGGAATATCCGTGGAGGCTCTAATGCCGAAAAAACGATCAAAGCCGCAATCAATGGGACCGCCTGGCAGTGGTGCGTCGTAACCATTTTCATTAAATCCGAGATGCCACTTACCAACCATAGCTGTGGTGTAACCAGCATCCCGGAGCATGGTGGCTAAGGTAGCTTGCCCAGGTTCGATCACCGCCTGCCGCGGCCATTTTTTTACATCCGCTCGAAAAGGATAACGCCCGGTCAATAAACCATACCGCGATAAGTGACACAAAGGCCCTGGGGCGTGAGCATCCGTAAACCTCATCCCTTCGCGAGCGAGTGTGTCAAAGTTCGGTGTGGGAATTTGAGATGATGCGTTGTAGCACTTTGGATCTCCGTATCCCATGTCGTCGACCATGATCAACACAATGTTTGGCTTGGAAGCTTCTGCAAACGCTAAATTCGAAAGCAATACACATGGTGCCAAATAAAGAAACCGAAGCAGTCGTAAGAAACGCATCATGGGTACTCTCTCAGCTAATGATTGGTAGCCGGTTAAAACCTTTACATGGAATGCCAAGAATTGGCTTAACGCAGGCTAGAAGAGCCAACAACTATCGCAGCTCATCAGAAAAAGGATCCGAAATTTCAGTTATATTTCGACTTTAAAATGTTACTTTTTGGGGTTCCGCTACATCCATCGTCATCCAGCAAAAGACTCAGCGGACAGGTACTCAAAGATTTGATTGAACACCTGTCGATTTTGTGAACGCATTTGATCACATCGCTGCAAAACCACTCGGTAATCAATTTCGTTCATGAGGAAGGCAAGCAAGTGTCTTTGGTCATCTTGCTCCGGAATTTCATGACGAGCAATTGTGTTCATCAGACGAAGATTGCCCTCGACTCTTCGAAGAAAGCGGTAACCCTCAATAAGAATTTCTGCCTGCCCCTTTTTAATGCAACCGGCATCGGCCAGAGCGTCCAAAGAAGCTGTGGTTCCCACTCGACGAACATCGGGTAACTCTCGGAGGTATCGCAGAGTTAACGTTTGCGCGACGAACTCAACATCTACCGTCCCGCCCAGCCCGCGTTTTAGATTATCAGGCCGTGCGGTCTGCTCCATCCGGTGCCGCATTTCACGGATTTTATCGGCCATCTGGGGTTCCCACGCTATGCCGCATAGTAACTCGTGAATCCGCTCATCCAAACGTTGACGCAAGGAGTATGGACCGGATATCGCTCGTGCCTTACACAGAGCCAACCACTGCCAAAGCGGTGTTTTATTATTTTGAAACCGAGATAAGAAGGCATCAACTTGCATTGCCCAAGCCCCCTCCTCGCCACTGTCTCGCAGTCGCGAGTCCAGTTCATATAGTCGCGGCAGTTCGGACGAATCGTTGACTCGATCAATGATTCGTCTCGCCATCTGATTGAAAAACTGCTGGTTCGTTAACGTAGCAAAATGGCCACCGGGCCTTCGTTGAGTCTGACCCTCGTTTTGGTAGAGAAAAACAGCGTCGAGATCGCTGTGATAATTTGGCTCTCTCGCGCCCAACTTACCCATAGCGAGAATCAAGAATTCGGAACGGACACCGTTTTCATCAACCGGATCTCCGTACTGCATCGCAAGAAATTCTTGCTCATACTCCGCCACACGTCGTAAACAAGACTCGGCAGTGTCACCGATTGCCTGATGGATCGCCTCAAGAGAATCCTTGCCGAGGATGTCTCTAACGCCAATCATTAAATGGGAACTGCTCTTAAAACTATGTAAAATCAATTCGATTTCAACAGCACCACGACAAAGCTCAAGCGAATGCGCATCGAGTCGAGCTGTCGTTGGCAACCGATTCATCAATAATGAATCGACCAATTCGTCAATCATCCCCGGACTATTGGTCAGAATACCTGCTAGGTAGGGAGTTGCTGCGCAAAGCCTAAGCATCAACTGCATCGTTGGCTGACTACTTGCCATTAACTCCCATAAGGTTGCTTTCGCTCCTAGCGAATCGGTCACCTGTACAAGAGAACTGAGTGTCTTGTCCGGAGACGGCGTACTGGCAATTGCCGTTAGGAGGGATGGAGCAATTGAGGCAAAAAAATGTCGGCAGCGATGCGGGCTGAGGAACGAGACATTCTCGACGCTAAGAGCATGTAAATGTTCCATCATTTTAGCTGCATCATTGAGTCCATGCTGAGCAGCGACCCATTCGATCATCTGCTGACTTGGCTCTGGATCTAACAGCAACTCTGTCTCAATAGCTACCTCTTGTGCATTATCAGGTGCATCTAGCATCAAGTGATTGATGGCTTCTCGATTTCGACCGAAGGTGTTTTGCAATAAATTTTGAAAGCGTGCTAAATCCCCGTCCCCTGTCTTGTCGTCTCTAATTCCGAGAAACCAGGCCAGGCGAATTTGTTCGTCGGCACTTTCAGGCAACACTTTTCCTGAACGATCAAACATCAGTGCAATTTGATTTTGCAGTCGCCCTAGTCTCGCGTAACTTTCTGAAAAAAGCATTGACTCCTGATGCGTTAGACAACCGGATCGCTGCAGCGACCCTATCGCCTCATAGGTATTACTTTTTCTTACTTCTGAAATTGCTCCGCCGTGCAGAAGCTGAAGAAACTGAACGGTAAGTTCGAGATCATGCTTTCCACCTGGTGAATCGGTCAAGTCACTATTCAAAAGTGAAGTTTGCTCGACTCGTTTCTCCAGCTTTCGGCGGATTGTACGAGTTTCACCAAGCTCAACCCGACTCATGAACTGTTGATAAATCCAGGGCTCCAGTCTTGCCAACAGTGCATTGCACAAGTTGACCGAACCTGCCACCCCGCGAGCCTTCACAAAACTCAAACGCTGCCAAGTTCGTCCTGCAGTCTCGTAGATTCTAATCGCCTCGCGGAAACTACAGATGTGAACCCCAACCTCTGACCGAGGGCCCTCTCGCAGATCAACATCCAGTCCCGTTGTCCGAGTTGGGTCTCCCCTAAGTAGGCCAACTAACTCGTCCACTAATGTGCTGTAAAAGTCTCGGTGCCACACATTGTGATTATCGATCGAGTCATAAACGAAAACCAATTTTAGCGGTGAGTTGTAACTCATCTCATTCCCACCGAGGTTTCCGAGCCCAATGACAGCCACCTCAGCAACAGAACCATCTGGTCTTTGAGGTTCTCCGCGACGGTCAATCAGTCGTCGCATCACAAACTGCAACCCGACCTCGATCATGGCATCGGCGATCGCCGACAAATATCGCCCCACTTTCTCCGGGGACAATCGATCAACGAACTCAGCGTAAGCTACTCGCGTCGTCTGCTGGATATAAAAACGGTGGATCAAAGTCGATGCTCGACTTAGTTGCTCGACACCATCGAGCAGGTTAGCCAAATCCTGAATTAGCTCCTCGCGAGATTGGGGCTCACCCCGTGTAGCCAGAATCCAGAGGAAAACATCGGGATCAGCAATAAATCGGTTGGTAAGAGTTTCACTCATTACCATCAATCGAAGCAAATCGCCCAAGCTTTTTGGAGTCTCGACGAACACTTGGATCCACCGCGCGGCGGAATCATTAGCCTCAAGAAATCGAGTGATTCGGGCAAGTGCGAGATCAGGGTCAATTGCTTGCCGAAGCTCACCAGAAAACTTCGAAACAAACACGTCGGCCTGCGAAGTACTTTCTAATAATCTCGCAAGTCGCTGAGAGTGCGTTCGGGACTGCTCTTCATCCAACCACTCAATTCCCTCCATCCAAGAGAACTGAGATTCAGATTCATGATGTGATTGGTGAACATCCATAATGAACCGAATATTTTGAGGTTAATCGAGTCAACAAAAGGGGGATTACCTAACTCTCTTGCCACCGGACATGACTTTTCTCAGATTCCCAGTCGCACGAATCACGAGATCCCAGAATCTGACCAGAGGCATTGCTCCCATTGTGCCAAATGTACACCCCTCTTGGCCATCGCCAGTTGGAATGACCAATGACTATTTTCAAAGGTAAGTTGCGGCAATAGCACGCAGATAAATCCCCTTCTCGAAAACGGTTCGCTGCAATCGCATCTTTTCACCAGAACATCGCGGTACCGATTGGATCCTCCACCCCTAGTTTCTCGGGCAATCCTCATGGACTTAAGCAGCGATTGGATGACGAGAAAAAGGAACGAATCGGATAGAAGCGGAGTGATTTAGCCAATCAAAACTAGCCAACGTGGGCTGCTGGCAGAATCTTTCATGCAAATAGTCTCCTAAAAATGCATGACGACTCCGAACGTAACCTACTGTTTGACACGGGGCACCAAGTAACCAGTTTTTATCGCTCGCTCAGCGATGACTGGTTTCGACGCATGTGTGTTTTTATCAACACACATGTGGTGTTTAGACAACACGCGGGGGAACGCGTTAGCCTTACCAATTCTCGCAAACTATTTGTCAGTAACGACTTTCATGATCTCAAGCTATTCCTCCCCTCACTTTGGCATCAAACCTGCTACGAAGTCCCCTGATCAGGTGGATCGATTCGCCACGGGTGTTCAGGACCAGTCGATGGAAAAAAAATTAAACCGACGCAGCCTCAGGGATGATGCGTTTGACGCTGAGGAGTCGGTATCTCGACGCAATCGCGTGATGGGGCAAGACTTTGTTGATCAACTTGACGAGGACCTTTTTCAAGACAACGAAAAAAATGCTCAGCGAGATGAATTGCATGGCGATCCCTCGGAGGATCCAGTCCGAATGTACCTCATGCAGATGGGGCAGATCCCGCTGCTGAGCCGCGAACAAGAAATCGCCGCTGCTCAACAAATCGAATGCACTCGAGACCGCTATCGACATTCGATGCTTGCCACGGATTATATGCTGCAAGCGTCGCTTAAGTTGCTCGAACAGGTACGCGATAAAAAGCTTCGCCTTGATCGGACGATTGAGGTATCGGTAACGAATGCCTCAGAAAAAACAGCGATCATGAGGCGAATCGTTCCCAACTGCATTACTCTACTCAATCTGCTGCGTCTCAATCGTGGCGACTACAGCATCGCAATTAACAAAGGCCTACCCCAGCGACAACGTAAAGCGGCTTGGAAAAACCTTGTCATCCGCCGGAACAAAGCGGTGCGTCTGGTCGAGGAAATGAATCTCCGCACCAGCAAATTGCAACCAATCTACGAAAAGTTGCGATGCATCATGGAAAAGATGCAATCGCTGAGAAGCCAACTGCGCGATGAATCCAATGAACTGACATCGGAACAACGGGCAGAACTGAGAGCGGAACTCAATCAATTGATGCGTTCCACTTATGAATCTCCCCTGACGCTAGAGAGTCGCATTGACCGTTGCGACGGCTATCGAGACGACTACGATGCTGCCAAGCGGATTCTCTCCGCTGGAAACTTACGTCTCGTTGTGTCAATCGCGAAAAAGTATCGCAATCGCGGACTCTCCTTTCTTGATTTGATTCAAGAAGGCAATACTGGCTTGATGCGAGCGGTGGATAAGTTTGAATACGCTCGCGGTTATAAGTTCAGTACTTACGCAACGTGGTGGATACGACAAGCGATCACTCGCGCCATTGCTGACCAGAGTCGAACGATTCGCGTGCCGGTTCACATGATTGACACGATGAATAAAATCCGCCAGATCACGCGAGATCTCGTTCAGGAAATCGGTCGTGAACCAACCGCAGAAGAGATCTGTGCTCGCAGTGGTCTATCGATGGATGACACCAGAGTGATCCTGAAAATGAGTCGCCAACCTCTCTCACTGGATCAACCGGTGGGTGATCACGAAGACAGTGTCTTTGGTGAGTTCCTGGAAGATTATCGCGACGACGATCCGTTGGTGGAAACGAATCGCGAAGCACT
>JADHOA010000004.1 GCA_016779185.1 Rubripirellula sp. | reverse complement strand
GGGAACTCTACGATTTGAAGAACGACATTTCAGAAAAGGAAAACCTCGCAACCGTTCATCGGACAAAACTCACTGAGCTTATTCAACTAGCTGATTCTGCGCACGAGCCCGAGGTAGAGGGTATTTTTCATTCCACGGTCGAGCATGAACGTGATCGCCGAGCAAAAGCTGGGCGACATGACGCCGCAAATGGACCGTCTGAAAAGAGTCGTTTGAACGGTAAAGTTGAAACGATGCCTACCCAAGGATTACTCAAGAATTCGGGTTGGAAAATCATTGAGGTCAGCAGCGAAAACCGAGCCAACAACAAGCTCGCTTTGAATGCTATCGACGGCGACCCAACGACCTGGTGGCACACAAAGTTCTCGGATGGAAAAGCTGCTCCACCACACGTCCTAACCATCGATCTAGTCGAAGAAGCGGCTCTACGGGGAATAGTCTACATGTGTCGGCAAGACCGTAGTCGAAACGGAGCGGTTAAAGATTTTTCCATTGAGCTGAGCTTGGATGGAAACCAATTTCAGAAAGTTCTTGAATCTACTTTTGACCTATCCACAAAGCCCCAAACTAAAATATTTCCGCGCACGAATGCTCGGTATATTCGGGTGGTTTGCGAAACCGATTTTAGTGGAGAAAACTTTGCCGCAATCTCGGAACTTGGCTTTCTCATCGACGGTGAGTAACCAGCATCTCAAGAGCTAACAAATGTGTGCAAGACGGCACACACAGCTTCGCGTTTTCATCATTTCTTATTATGTAATGATATGCGGGTGAGCCGACGATCAAGTCACTTAGGGTTTAGCGACCTCAAAACCATTCTTGCTCAATTCTTCAAAACCCGCTTTGAGTGGTCGAACATCGAAACCCATTTTTTTTAGGAGCGGTGCGGCGGTTAATACGCGCCGACCGGACCGACAATGACAATAAATTGGTTCGCTTTTATCCAAAGCCTCCAAAGCTTTTTTTACTTCGGCGCTTGGGTTTGAACTTTTTAATTCGCTTAGCGGTATCAAAATCGCCAACTTAAGGTGTCCATCGTTCCACTCTGAAGACTCTCTGATATCCAACAGTGCAGCGATCTTTGATTCAACGCGTGTTTTAACTTCCGAAAGTGAATCCTTTGTGTGGGGAATTTCCTCAGCAATGACTGCTGCTTGAAGGACATTTTGACCTGCGTCTTTAGCAAAACTCGAAGGAACATTCAAAACGGAAAGGACGCACGCCGTTACCATCATTTGAAAACGCTTTGAACTGTTAAATTGATTTCGCATTTGGTGAATCTTAAAAACTTGATGGAAGAAGTGATAATACCCAAGGACGTAGTGAGACATTCAATCGCCGTCGGTGATCACCCAGTCTCAATACTTCAGATGATCCCAGAACACGGAAATAACAAGGATGCACTCTCTTAGTCTTCACTACTGTGATCGCCGCTAAAATGTTCGTCATAGTCGATTGAATAACTGGGCGCCTCTTGCTTTCGAGCGATCAAAAAATGCTCCATCCAACGAAGCATTCGTAGATTGTAATCAAATTTTGATGCCGCTCGCTTATTACCGTGACCTTCTCCGGGATAGAGCACTAATCGCACCGGTGCTTGATCAAGAGTTTTTAAATGGCGATGCAATTCCAATGATTGCGATGGATGTACTCTCGGATCTTCTTTTCCGTGAAGGATGAGAGTAGGTGTCTGATTGCGCTCAACATATCGTATCGGACTTCTTTCGAGAAAGTAGTTCCAATCATCCCAGAGGCGTTTTCGATGATGGACCAAATACATTTCTTCAGGAATATCTGTGGTCCCTACCTTGGATAGGTTATCACTGATTCCGACGAACATAACGCTTGCAGCAAATCGATCCGAATAATAGGTAGAACACCAAGCTGAAGCATAGCCGCCATAGGATCCTCCTGTTACACCGATAGCGGTAGAATCTGCTATCGCGTTTGCGATTAGGTAGTCAATTCCGTCGATAAGGTCGTCGAACTCTTTACCCGCAGCATCTCCCTGACCTGCCATCGAGAACTGAACACCTCTACCCGTACTTCCGCGATAGTTAGGATAGAAAACAACAAATCCCTTCGCAGCGGCGACCTGACCGGGTCGAGAATAAGATGTGAGCCAAGCATTTTTTTCGTGCGATTCCGGACCACCATGCACGTACATAATCGTCGGATACTTTTTTGCCTCATCATAGTCCAATGGATAAATCAAAATACCTTCGAGCGGCAGGCCATCGCGTGCGTTCCATTTTACGGCGACTTGTCTTCCGAAATCGCGGTCTTTGAGCCATTCATTATGATTCGTGAGCCGCTGTATTTTTTGTTCGTGGCGTTGAAGGAAAAAGACCTCACTCGGATGTTCATACGAACTACCTACCAACGCCAACCCGTTAGTCGAATCATCGATCGAAAATGAACTAAAAACAATCTCTCCCGGATCAAGCCAACGGTCGACTTTTCCATCAACCGTGATCGTTCCGACTTGCGATCCGAGATTTTCTTCGGCTAACCAGAGTAAGGTGTCCGAGTCTAACCAGTTGATCTTGATGACATGTGCTTCGTAATCGGCCAACAATGTGGTGGTTTGCATCTTGTTGGAAAGGTCGTGTATCACGATGCGACCCTCTGATGGATCGTGCTTATCTTGTCCTGAAATTACAGCTATTTTTTCACCGGTGGAATTCCAGCAAACTTCACCCAGTTTCCCTGAGGTGTTTAACGACGATAAATGCTTTTGAGACGCTACATCTATTAGATGGACTTGCCTTTTCATGTACTGATCGTCAACGCTTGGAGTTGGAGCAGCAACAACGGCTAGTCGGTGGCCTTGGGGACTCCAGTGCACTTCATAGGCAGATCCCGTCAACTCGATTTGAGTGATGTTTTTGACTAAACCATTGTCGAAATCACCGATCCAAACTGCGGCCGAACGTGCATCTTCTTCATAGATCTCTTGATTGAAGCCCTGCTCATCTTGTTTTTTGGAAACTTCGTTTTTTTCGGTAAGGGCAAGAAACGCGAGCTTCCCGCCATCCAGACTAAATTGAAATCCTCTAATGGATTCGCTTCTTCGCAACACAGGGACTGATTCGCCCCCATCCACTGGAATTTGATATAGGCAGGTATTTTTGTCGCCAAACCTTTTTGCTGTGTAATACAGAGTCTTGGAATCATGCGCCCATTGCACCGGACCAATTGAGACTTCACCCGTGACAAATGGTTTTTGTCGCCCAGTTTGAACATCGATGACATGAAGTTCTGTCCAAGAGGAACCATCTTCACCTTGAGTGGGTAAACGTGGCACAGCTAAGCGCAACGCAATCCAATTTCCATCCGGCGATATCTCTGCGTCCTGAACCGACTGCAATCTGGCAACATCCGCTGACGTTAGACCGCTTGCAGCATGGACCTTATTTGGAAATGTAATCAGAGCGGTGATCGACACACACAAAATCAGTACCGCGAACAGCCTCATTTTTCTCTCCAATCTTCAGTCGCCAATGAATCAGAACGACGAAATTTTAATACCGTTTTCCAACCGGTATCATATCCGTCGATTCTGACACAGTACACTAACGAATAGCGTAACCATGGACTTACACCAACTTTTTGGAAAACGCATGTACTCCCTTCTTCGCTTAATTATTCTGCCTTCATTGCTTGTCGCTCAGTTGCTATCAGTGAGTAACGGATTCGATATCGATTTAAGACAGCTTCCATTAAAACGTGGAGTTCTCTGTGCAATCAGTCTTTCGGATTCCGAAAGTAAATCATTGATCGATCGTGCTGCTGATCATGAGTGGACAATTTTCTTTCAAAGTGAAAACGGCAAGCAATTGAATTTTGTCCGCGAGTACGCCTCGAAAATGCCAATGCTTGGTCAACGCGTCTTCACGTCTCTTGGGACGGAAGATCGCATTCAACTTTCTAACAATGTTGCGGACTACCTGATTGTTGGATCCCGTAGGTCGAACGCATGGGATCGCGATGAATTACTTCGCCCCGTTCGACCTGGCGGTCAGGTGTTCTTGGGAAAGGAAGTATTAACCAAGGTAGCTCCACGAGGGATCGATGATTGGTCTCATCCTTATCACGGACCAGACAACAATCCGCAGTCCAGAGACCAATTGGCAAGGGGAACTTTTCGGACGCAATTCCTCGGCGATCCAATGTTCAGTCCGATGCCGGAGCAAACCGTTATCGCCAACGGCAAGATTTACAAGGCGATGGGTCACCTTGCTCACAAAGAAAATCAAAACGAGATGTTGAACACATTGCTCTGTATCAACGCTTACAACGGCACCATTTTATGGAGGAGAGCATTACCAGAAGGTTTCATGATTCATCGAAACACGATGATTGCGACGAATGATGGTCTTCTGCTCGGGGACTATGAGTCTTGCAAATTTTTTGACGCAGAGACGGGTGAAATCACTCGAGAAATTAAAGTAAATGAGAGCGTGAGTGATGGCCCCGTTTGGAAGTGGATGTCTTTGAGCAACGGCGTTCTCTATGCATTAGTCGGTGGTGAAGAAGTACATGTTGAAACACAACGCTCGGAACGCCGAGGTTTAGGGCATTGGCCGTGGAACATGTGGAAAGGCCACGAGTATGACGAAGCGAAGACTTCGTTTGGTTACGGACGGACTTTGATCGCTTTAGACATTGACAGTGGAAAAACCCTCTGGGCCCATCGGTCAAAAGACTATTTGGACGCTCGTGCCGTCTGCATGAATGATCAGGAAATTTATTGCTATTCGCCTGAAGAATCTCTCACTGCGATTGACAGGAATACTGGGCTAGTCAATTGGCGAAACAACAGCGAAGAGTTGTTGACAGCGATTGGTGCCAACGAGAAGGCTCAGCATTACATCACTGGTTATGCCACCACGTGTTATGTAAAGTGCGATGCCGATCATCTTTTTTTTGCTGGACCCCAACGTTCGCAAACAGTCGTAGCTTCGACAAAAGACGGACACTTGGAGTGGACTTATCCCACAGGAAATCTGCAATTGGTTCTCAGAGAAGATGGCGTTTGGGCTGCCGGACCTCAACAGTCCGAGAGCGGGGTGAAACTGGACTACGCGACGGGAAAGGTGTTGTCAACTTTCCCCGCAAGGCGTGCTTGCACTCGAGCCACAGGTTGTGTCGACAGTATTTTTTTTCGAGCTAATGGTGGAACCGTTCGCGTACTAACCGACGACAGCACAGCACAGCACTTTGATCCCATGCGGCCACCATGCCAAGATGGTGTGCTAGTTGCAGGAGGCCATCTTTATTGGGGCCCTTGGATGTGTGGTTGCCAATTGTCACTTTACGGAAACATCGGTTTACGACCTGAACCCGAGGCGCCGTTTCAATCGAAATTACCGTCTTTGTTCACTTATGAAAACGAACATAGCCATGAATCGGCTGTTTCGGCCAAACCTGGGGACTGGGTAACCTATCGCGGCTCGAGTGCTAGAGACGATCGATCAATTGTCCCGATTGCTCGCGAAGTCGAAGTTGCCTGGCAGCAGCAAGTATGTGACGGAGTATTACCAACAGCAGCCACCACCTCCAACGGCTATGTTTTTACTGCGGATCGTCGTGGTGCCATTCAGGTCTTTAATCGCGAAGGAAAACCTTTGTGGTCGCAGTCGACAGATGGACCGATCTACTTCGCCCCAACCATCGTTGGAGAAAGACTTTTTGTTGGCTCTGCTGACGGAAAGGTTTATGCCTTTTCCGCAGCGTCTGGACAACCTTTATGGAATTTTCGTGTTGGCCCGAATCTCGATCGAATTCCTGTTTTTGGCTCTCTCATCAGCTCGTGGCCCGTCGCAGGTGGCGTCGTCCATCAAGATGGAGTGATCTACGCTGCTGCAGGCTTGACACACTACGACGGAACCCACATCGTCGCATTGGATGCTGCCACAGGAAATTTGATCGCCGAAAACCGAACATCGGGAACGCTTCAAGACGAAGTGAATAACGGTATCAGCTTGCAAGGCGAATTAAAAATCGTCGATGGTGAATTACGTTTCTTAGCAGGGGGAGTTTATGAAACAGGTCGCTATGACCTGAAAACACTCAACTGTTTAAATGCTCCTCAACACCAAGTTGATTCACAATTTCGCACGGCATTCTATCCATACTACCCCAGTTACGGAAAATACATTTCCTTGGATTATCAATGCGAAGATGGATGTGAGATCAGTCACGATGCAAGCTACGAAGGCAGTCAATTTGTCAACTTAGCTCGCTATGCAAAACGGCCTGATGACGCACCAAAAGTTGAAAAAGAAGAAGCGCGCTGGGTTCGGCGTGGTGGAAAAATGCCATCACCGCTTTGGCAAGATCGTTCTGATCGCAGATTTACCTGTTTCGCGGTAACAGATAGTACGCTCTTGGCCGGTGGCCATCTCGATAACAACGAGTCTTCATCCTTTCTTGCAGCCATTGATACGATAACTGGCGATGATCTTTGGCTTGCTCCACTGCCCTGCCCACCAGTCAAGGGAGGCGTAAGCATCGGCTACGATAGTCGGATCTATGTTGTATTAGAAAATGGACTTCTGATCTGCCTACAACCAAGTGTGACTCAATAGAGGTCAAAGAGTAACGTTAATTTCCGTCACTGGCCTGCGATTGAATACGATCGATTGCTTGCTGAATAGTTTCACGAAATCTACCGCTCTCCGAGTCGCTCAGGAGCTCTTGCAATTTAGGAATTGCCGGTTCAGCAGCCGGTCCGATTTTACCAATCAAAAACATCGCATAGAATCTGATACGTCGATCCTGTGACTCTAAACCTTGCATGAGGACTTCCAATGCTTCTGGTCCTGCATCGTCTATTGCCCTCAACGCATTCCTAGCTGCCTCTTCATCGACCTCACTTCGGAGCATTCGAAATAAATCAGGTACAGCGATTCTGGCAGCAGCGCCATATTCAGCTAATTGATTAGCCGTGACTTTTCTGACAGCCCAATCCTCATCTTTCAAAAGCGGTAAGATTGCGTTGATGGCTACATTGGTATCAGCGGTAATCTGACTGACACAACCAACGGTCGCAGATCTTACCGCGGAACTTGGATGCGATAAGAACGTTTTAACCGTTTCAAGCTCTCCAGCGGCTGACGCTCCATAACTACCTAGAACACTAAGTATTTCAAGGAGTGACAGTTCATCTGCTTGCGGCAACAGTAAAGCTATCTGTCGAGACAAAGCCGCAGACTTTGACTCAATAACCGATAAAGCCCGCAGAGCGGCCTTGCGCACTTCATCGGATTCATCTGAAAGTAATACCAGCAATGGACCTTCATATCGCGGAGGACAGCCGTTCATTTTAGAAAGCACATCCGCAGCAAGCTTTCGAATGACCGCCTCTCCATCTGCGAGAGATGAGGCAAGAAACGTTGCATAACGCTCATCAGCAAAGTCTTTCCCAGTAATTGCTTCTAGCACTGCGGAGCGGACAGCGGGGTTGTTATCTTGACTCGCCTCATCAAAGATCTGAAGACTCGTTTCGCTCGAAAAATCAGAATTACCGAGCAAGAGAATTCCAGCAACCCGATTTGGTACCTGTTCGCCTTTTGCGGCTTTGTGAACCTTACGGATAGCGTCCTCGGGCAATTCTGTTTGCTGCCGAAGAGCTTTCAAGCTTGCTAACTGCACCGCCGAATTAGTGGAATCCAACGATCCCATCAACTCGACAAGTGCTTCCTCGGGAATGCTGTCAATTCGAGATAATGCGTTAGCGGCTCGAGTAGAAACCTCTACCTTATCACTCTTGAGAGCGACAACGAGGTTGTCGATGCTCAAAGCACCAAGCGTCGAGAGTACTTCTGAGAGTTTCTTTTCAGCATCCTCTGACTGAGGTTCATAGCTGAGCAGTTGCTCGATCATGGAATCACCAGACCGGGTCATGGCATCGATCACCTGCTCTGCGTCCGTTGTTGATACGAATAGAGCCTGAATCAAAGCCTCACGAACACGCTTTGATTCAACACCAGCGGAAGCTAACACCCGGGCACAAGCTGCACGAACTTCAGCTTGATCCGAAGACAAGACTTCACAAATCACGTCAGCCAGCTCAGAGCTATCGGGTTGTTTCTTGATCAGAACAACAATCGCATTGGTGGTGGCAAGATTAGGCGATTCGAGACTCTTGCGAACGAGATTTTTCAAGACCCCCATTTCTATATCAGATCCGCCCAACGCAGAAATCGCTGCTGCTCGAGCCCCTTCGTTTTCAGATTGACTTAGTTTCACGAGATTGTCGTTCGCCGAATTTGGCAGTTGCTGAAAACTAGATAATCCTGAAGCCGCAGCAATTTGTATCTCAATCCGATCGTCAGATAACGATCCAATAAGTTCTTCAGCTGCTTGTAGCTTCACCAATGAATTCACCGACTCGATGGCGACCAACAGGTTTTCATCCCTGACTGCACGTCTGAGCAAAGTGAGTGCTTGCTTGCGGCAAGCGGACATTCCTCCTAGTGCGTTCACACCGGTGGCACGAATCCTACTGGATTCATTTGAAACTGCTGCAGCCAACACAGGAATCGCGTCGCAGCCTAAACAAGAAAGACACCACGCTGCTCGATATCGGCGCTGCTCACTATCACTACCAAGATGCGCCGCAACCGCTTCGGCAGCCATTGCAGCGGATGGCCCTAATTTCCCAATCGCAGTTATTGACTGAAACCAAACCTGCGCATCTTGATCACCGAGTGCTTGAATCAGCTGCTCGAGTGCGGGTAGAGCTTCTTGGCCTCGCGAAGCCAAGTCGTAGGCTGCATTGCGCCGTTCGGATAAATCAACACTTTGCAGTTGCGAAGCCAAATCTTCGATTTCACCTGCGATCGACATTGCTGCAAAAGAACAGATCCATAGCCAAAACAACCATCGACCGGTCGCTGTAAGAAATCGGTTCCAAAGTGATCGAGCGTCCATGAACATCACCATTGCATCCAACTAAATCGTCAATTGATTCAAAGAACCCGTGCTATCTCCGATAAAGTCCACTGGCGTCCCAAATCTCTGCAACATTGACATAAAGAGGTTGCACATCGGAGTTTCTGTCTCCACCCGTAGGTGGCGTCCGGTGTCGATTGTGCCACCACCACTGCCAGCTAAGAGAATGGGAAGATTCTCATTGTTGTGACGATCACCATCGCTAATGGCACTTCCGTAACAGATCATGGATTGATCTAACAAGTTCCCTTCTGGACCATCTGGCGTCCGTTTCAAACGCTCCAAAAAGTACGCTAACTGTTGTACATGGAAGCGATTGATTTCACGAATTTTTGAATGTTTCGCTGAATCGCCGCGATGGTGTGATAAATCATGATGACCATCGGGAACGTTAATTTGTCGGTAGCTACGATTGCTGCCTGCGTCGGCCAGCATAAACGTAGCGATACGCGTACGATCCATTTGAAACGCAAGAACCAACATGTCGCACATTAATCGTATATGTTCGCCATAGTCACTTGGCGTTCCCTCAGGAACCGGATAAGTAATATCTAAATTGACTTCAGAGGGATTACTTGAAAGCTCGACCCTCCGTTCTATTTCTCGAACGCCATTCAGGTATTCTTCTAACTTTTGTTGGTCCGTTTTACCGAGTCGTGATTGAAGCGACTTGGCGTCTTCGAGAACAAAATCGAGAATACTCTGTTTCTGGGCTCTTCTTCTCTCGGCCTGCTCATCGCGCGCTGGCGTTTCTCCAGCACCAAACAATCGTTCGAACACAAAGCGAGGATTCGTCTCTTTTCCAACCGGAGTCGACTCCGAAGACCAAGAAATATTAGATGAGTAAGCACAGCTATACCCGCTGTCGCAGTTTCCTGCACTACGTCCGGGCTCGCAGCCAAGCTCCAACGAAGAGAAGCGTGTTTTCTTACCGCCGATTCGAGCAGCAACTTGGTCAACAGAAACACCGGATCGGATATCGGAACCGTTGGTCTTTCTTGGTTGAGAACCCGTCAAGAACACGGAAGCGCTGCGTGCATGGTCTCCAGGGCCATCACCATTCGCTCGACCTTTATCATGCGTCAAGCCGCTGATCACCATTAACTCATCCTGAACACTCTTCAATGGTTGCAAGATATGCGGCAAGTCATAACCGTAGCCAGTTTGTTTTGGAGTCCAATCGGGAAGATGAACACCATTGGGCACGAAAAGAAATGCCATACGCTTGGGCGAATTCTCATGACCTTTTGCCGACAAGTCAGCAGCTGTCGCGAGTGATTCCATCCACGGCAAGCCAATGGATAGACCCATAGCACGCAAAACAGCCCTCCGATTCAAGGGGCTAAATTGTGTTCTCATCTTGCGATCACCTCTCGCTTGGTAAATGCATCACTGGTGACAACCGCTGCAACCAGTGCACTAAACCGATAATCATTACGCTCTAGCTCAGATACTGCATCGTTAACCACGCATCGATCGAACGATACTAATCCACGACCTAGAGCATAGGTAAGTATTTTTTCGGTGAGGCATCTCGCAAACGCCTCTTTTTTTTCCTGTGCTAATATAGCCATCAGCTCGGATGCGCCTTCGAATTGTTTATTACCTGGCAGCTGTCCAGATGCGTTAATCTGCTCTTTTCCATCACGGTCTCGCCACACACCGATCGCGTCAAAGTTTTCTAGGCCAAAACCAATTGCATCCATCGTTCGATGGCAAACTGCGCACGCGGGATTTGCACGATGTTGTTCCATTTGCTCACGAAGCGAACCCAAAGTCTCGGCTCCCTCTTCTAATTCTGGCACATCGCTTGGTGGCGGTGGCGGTGGCTCATCTAGGATATTTTCTAGTATCCATTTACCACGTTTGACGGGTGACGTTCGAGTCGGGTTCGATGTGAGTGTCAAAATACTCGCGTGCGTAAGAATACCGCGTCGGCCTCCCTGCAAAGACACTTCCCGGAACTCTTCACCCTTTACGCCCTCGATGCCGTAATGCTTCGCAAGCGGCTCGTTGATATAGGTGTAATCAGCGTCAAGAAAATCAAGAATACTTCGGTCGTGCCGTACGACGCGTCTGAAAAACTCTTCTGTCTCCTGACGCATCGCGATTCCCAAATCCTTGGTGTAGGTCGGAAATCGACCTGGATCAGGTGTCAAACGCTCGACGTCTCGTAGTTGCAACCATTGACCGGCAAAGTTATCCACTAACGCGTTTGCCTTGGGGTCTTGCAGCATCCGCTTTGCTTCTGACACCAATGTTGCAGGATCCTGTAATTCTCCACGACTGGCTAGATCGAAAAGACGATCGTCAGGCATACTGCTCCATAGGAAATATGATAGCCTCGATGCCAATTCATAATCATTCAGTCTCCTAGTGATAGGATCTTCATTTACTTGATCAAGACGGTCGTTAGAATCATCTTCCACGCGGAATATAAAATTTGGGCTCGAGAGAATTGCAATGGTGACCGTTTGCATAATCTCTGAATCTGACCCATCACGTTGCCAAGTCGCTCGCATCAATTGAAACAATTTTTGCAACTCTTCTTCGGCAAGTGGTCTTCGAAAGGCTTTCGTTGCAAACAGTCGCACATTCTCGGTCGCTGCAGCAACCTGATCTTCTAACGACTCGCTCTTAGGCTTGATAGAAAAAACGCGATTACGCACCTCCTCATTGGACCAGATTGCCTCTGCAATTGTCTCAGCAGCCTCTAGATATTTTTCGAGCAAAATTGGTGGCAGTGATAAAACATCGCCAATGTTATCAAATCCGTTACCAACATCATCAGAGGGAAAATCATTGGCAAGCTGAAGTTCAAGTCCCGTCAAATCTCGAATCGTATTGTTGTACTCGGCTTTATTCAGACGCTGTATCGTTACGCGACCTGGTCGTGTTTCAACTGAACAATCAAACTGTGATAACTCATACTCAATTCCATTGACTATGCGCTGGAGAGATTCGTTATCGATCTCTGCCGCATCCGCTGGCGGCATTTGCCGCTCTTTTACCAATCGAATTACCTTTTCCCATAATTCAAAATCCGACTGTACCTCCGCTGAATCAACATAACGATCAAACGCAATTCCACCTTCTGCATCGCCTGCAGAGTGACAATCCCAGCAGAATTGCTGCAATAACGGACGGAGTTCCGTAGCGAAATGGGTATTCTCTTCCGAAAACGCTGGTTGATTGATGCTTAAAATAAGCATGGTTAACGGCAACAACCAACAGCTTTTCGACACTCTCAAAACTGACAAACATTCTCTCCAACAGAGCGACTTGATACTTTTACTGCGTATTCCTTGCATTGACATTTTGGGAAAACGCGGCGAACTGCCCCTCAGGTATCTTAATGTATTCCTTATCAATCAATGACCACACATTATCTGATTCTGTGAAGACCAGACTACACCGAAAGATTCATGGATCGGCTTTAGAGCTGGAAAAAACGCCTTTTTAAGGTGAATCTGCTCCGAAAAATCAATTGGTCTGGATAGCTGAATCAATAAGAAAAGAGAAATCTCGAATCGGGCAAGTATGCTTTTTGATCTTTCCCATTATTTATGATCAGGTTCATTTCAGAGTTGTGTTTTTAGCGACAAAATTTGGCATGCCAAATCGATTCTATTTCATAGCGATACCGATCTGAATCAAAGCAACTCTATGATCATCGAGGATACCAAGAATCATTCAGATTGATAGAAAGCCGATAAGTGACCCATCCTTCGAAAATGCATCAAATATTGGATCCTGACCCTGACCACACGATCGCTGTTGCATTCAGCCGCTTTTGGGCTGCAGGTTTGGTCTTGCTTGTAGCAACATCTTGGAAACTCTGGTTCTCACTTGATGGTTCTGATTATCCCTCGATACCGCTTTTACCGGTGGGGAAAACTTTCCTTGATGGACTTCAATCCTTCGGATTCATTTCATCAATCACCGTTGTTACTTGCTCTGTCTACCTTCTTTTTTTTCCACGAAATGATTCTCCGTGGATTCTTGTTGGTATTGGTCTTCTTCTTTGTTTTGTGAGTGATCAACACCGAATCCAACCGTGGGCTTATCAGTCCTTCTTTTATTCGTTTATTTTCGGTGTCTTACCCGCCAGAAAATGGCACGTTTGGATACTTCCGTTTGCTGCGAGTATTTACGCATACAGCGCCGCTGGAAAGTTTGACTCTCAGTTTTTTCATACAGTTGGGAATGATTTTGTTACCGTCATCGCCAATACGTTCGACCTTGATCTTGGAGATTCAAATTCGACGATTCGAAATCTGCTGATCGCACTTTTACCCTCAACGGAATTATTGGTTGCCTTGGGTCTCTGCTTTCGTCGCACACGTGTTCAAGCGTGTCTGATGGCGATGGTGATGCATCTGACGCTCTTCATCATGCTCGGACCTTGGGCAAAAAACCACAGCTTGGGTGTCCTGATCTGGAATCTGATGCTAGTCGTTCAGAATTTTTACTTGATTCAGTGCTTCGGATTTCAACGACTTACCAGCGCAAATGAATTTGCAGCTTCAGAGATAGTTGAATCCAAAACTGCTCAACACTGGTGCGTTTTATCTCTTTGGATGATTGCCCTAATCTCGCCATGTCTTGAGAGATTTGGCTACTGGGATCACTGGACTTCGTGGTCGCTATATTCACCGCACACCAGCCGAGCTCGAATAGAATTTCATCAATCAATTATTAGCCGACTAAGTGAATCACAGCAAAAATCATTGGAGCCAGACATTGACGGTGATCAGTGGCAGGAATTGAACCTCGGAGTTTGGTCTCTCGGACAACGAGGTGTACCTGTTTACCCGCAAGCGAGGTATCAGCTGGAAATCGCTTACCAAGTCGCAAAAAACATCGGTCTTGATGACGAGATTCGAGTGAAACTTCAGAGTGTTTCAGACCGTAAGACGGGCGTCCGAAAAGAAGAACGCTACCTGAACGTTAAAGAAATCGCCGAAGCGCGAGAACAATTTTGGTTACGTCCCAAGTAACGTCGATAACCGTCGGAAAGAACCAGTAAGTGTTGTTTCTGATTGCTTGGTGAACGCACAATCATTTTCTTTCATTTCGTTAAACCTCGTTACCGAAAATCACACAGCTAACTGCCATAAAAAAACCACACGACAAGCATCGTGTGGTTTCAAAACATCTGTACTCGATAGATGAGGCGATTTGTATGAGCTCAGAGCCACTCGGTTCGTTGAGGAGTCGCACAAACCCAAAATCGTTTTTCTTAAACTTTTTCCCAGCTATTCGCTTCAGCGCTTTTCAAAACCGCGTCACAGACTCGCTGAGTTTCTTGTGCGTCGCGGAAAGTCGGATGCACTTGCCCTCCCGACTCCACACCTTTGATGAAATCAGCTACTTGATGAACAAAAGTATGTTCGTACCCAATCTGAAGACCGGGTACCCACCACTTATCCATATAGGGGTGCTCTCCGCCGTGGTCGGTTACATGAATGGACCGCCATCCTCGCAGTTTTCCTTCATCACTATGCTCGAAGTACTCAAGACGATGCAGATCGTGTAAATCCCAACGAATTGAGGCATTCTCGCCGTTGATCTCAAGAGTGTAGAGTGCTTTATGCCCACGAGCATATCTTGTGGACTCAAAGAGTCCTAAGGAACCATTCGCGAAATGACATAGGAACGCACAGGCATCATCAATCGTAACCGGTTCCATTTTTCCGGTTTCGGTATGCATTCGTTCCTTGACGAATGTTTCTGTCATTGCTGTGACGTCAGCAATCGACCCATTCAGCCAAATTGCCGTATCAATACAATGAGCTAAAAGATCTCCGGTTACACCCGAACCCGCAGCGTCTTTATCAAGCCGCCACAATGCAGCACCACCTTGAGGAACATCCTCTGAAATGGTCCAGTCCTGCAAGAAGTTAGCGCGATAATGAAAGATACGTCCTAGCCGGCCTTCATCAATCAACTGCTTTGCCATCGTCACTGCAGGTACCCGGCGGTAGTTGTACCAAACCGTGTTCACGACTCCTGCTTTTTCTACAGCCTCACACATCTGCTCACCTTGCTCGGTGTTCAGCGCAAGTGGTTTTTCGCAGAGGATCATCTTTCCGGCTTCCGCCGCAGCAATTGCGATCTCTGCGTGTGAATTATTCGGAGTGCAAATATCGATTGCGTCGATGTCATCTCGTTTGATGAGGTCGCGCCAATCGGTTTCAATCGACTCGTATTGCCATTGATCCGCAAAGGCCTGAACTTTTTCTTGATTTCGACCGCAAACTGCTTTGAGAACAGGTCGATGTTGCAGTTCTGGAAAAAAGTCGTTGACCCTTTTGTATCCGTTGGAGTGGGTTCGTCCCATAAACCCGTATCCGATGAGTCCAATGTTCAAATTTTTCATAATAGGTTTCGAATTGTATTGATGTTTAAAAAATTAAGAGCGATGCGCCGGGTTGCACTTAGGATTGCCAACCAGCTGCATCTCGGACGTCAATCATAGCTTTAAGAATAACGTTCCAAGTCTCTGGATTTTCAAGGACTTCATTGGGAAACATACAACCATCCCAACAGATATGTTGAATTCCCCTGCTATGTGCATCTTTCAGCCAGTAGCTTGCTGTTCGAGCAATATCTAGTTTTCCATTTGGATCATCTGCTCGACAGTGCTTACCGGTTTTATCATGTGATCCAGCTCCATGAACCGTTCCATCATTTTGAGCGACGTGAAAATCGATGGTCCAGGGACGAAGCTTATCGGTCATCGTTTCATAGGCAGCGTAAAACTCTTCTTCGCTATAACCTTCCTGAAGCAAGGCATGCTCTGGAGCGTTGTATCCCATCAGATAAAGATAGGTATGTGCTTGGTCTGCCTGAAAACCGAAAGACTGTGGACGGCCGACACCCTCAAGCACATCGAGCATATCTTTCCAGCTATGCATCCCGGCCCAACAAATCTCACCTTCGCAAGCGAGCCGCTCCCCATGTTCTTCAGCAATGTCCGCTGCTTTTTGGAATGTATCGATGATACGCGCGGTACCCGAAGACGGATCTTCTCGCCATTTTTCGACACCGAATTCAGCGGAGTCGATTCGAATGGCCCCATACTCACGAATTCCATGGTCGTTAAAGACCTTGGCAATTCGACAGGCTTTTCGAATGGCATCTAAGAATTTCCCTTGCTGCGCATCATCTCCCATTGCAGAGTCACCAACCGTACCCGGCCAAACGGGTGCAACTAGAGACCCGACCTTTAATCCATGACTGCCAATCAGGTCAGCTATTCGCTTGAGCTCTTCATCAGACGCATCCGGGTCGGTGTGAGGGTGGAACAGAAAATAGTCGACTCCTTCGAACTTCTGTCCATCGACCTCAGCAGCAGCTGTAAGTTGAAGCATTCTTTCAAGGCTGATGGGTGGTTCTTGACCTTCGTCGTCACCTTTTCCGACAAGACCGGGCCACATTGCATTGTGGAGTTTAGGTAGAGGATTTGACATAGATCAGCACTCCTATCGTTTCGAGCTTTACACGGTGATTCAAAGACATCAGACAGCCTTTAACGAAGGCACGTCAGTCCCATGAACGTTGGGAATCGTAATTAGTAAGGTTCATGTAGTCTGTCTGGCAGGACTTCATCCATCATGACTTGCCAGACTTTTGTAAGTATGCAGTTTAGCGGTAAAGACAAAATGTTTGTTGGTGGAGAAAATGGCGGTTTTCCAACCGCTAGGTAGCCACCACCGCGGTTAAATGTTTTATTAGCTGGCTGCAGCGCATACAAGAATGGCAATTTCACCCATTCTTCAAGAAACAGCAAATCCGCCAATCCACATCGAAGCGACATGACCACAAAAACCGCAAACTTGCGTTCAATCCATGCACCTGAAGAGCAGATTCTTTGGGACGACAATTCCCCTCTCTGCATGGAAATCGAGACAAGAACAGGGAAAATTAGGACCCGCTACGGGATATTTTCTGGTGGCGTTTCGGATCGTGTTGAGGTGATTGAAGTCGATACGGGGTCAGTCAGAGCAATGATTTTGCCGACTCGTGGAATGGGACTCTGGAAAATCGAGAAAGATGGTGTCGACTTCTGTTGGAAATCACCGATCTGTGGCCCAGTTCATCCCAACCAAGTGCCAATCTTTGATCCAAGTGGCATCGGATGGTTAGAAGGTTTCGACGAACTCGTGGTGAGATGTGGCTTGGAAAGCAATGGAGCACCGGAGCATGATGAAAACGGTCGCCTGCTGTACCCTCTTCATGGAAGAATCGGAAACTTGCCGGCTCAATCATTATCAATTGAATATGACGAAGCATCTGGACGTCTGGACGTCATCGGTGAAGTTGTTGAATCGCGTCTGTTCATCAAGCGATTACGACTTCGCAGCCGAATTCGATTTCAAGCAGGTGGATCTGCAATCTCACTTTTAGATGACGTGACCAATGAGCTGGCAAAACCAACAGGAATGCAACTGCTCTACCACATTAATATCGGCAATCCTGTACTAGAGTCAGGATCCGTTCTTGAAGCGCCGGTCTCTGAGCTTGCACCAAAAGATGCATTATCCGCCTCCGAGATTGATCGCTGGAATGAATTCGATGGGCCGCAAGAAAAATATTCTGAACGCGTTTACTTTGCAGAACTAAGGGCGGACGCATCTTCCGCCACCACCGCTTTATTGCGTTCGCCCAACCAAGACCGTGGATTAGCCGTTTCCTTCAACACCCAAGGCTTACCAAAGTTCATCTTATGGAAGAACACAGCCGCAACTGCTGATGGTTATGTCGCAGGACTTGAACCGGCAACAAACTTTCCGAATGCCCGATCATACGAGGAAAGCCAAGGCCGTGTGATCATCCTGCAACCGGAAGAGACGGTCTCATTTCGAGTGACAATCGAGCCACTCACGAATCGAGAAGAAGTCTCGAGTGTTAGCGAGCGTGTCGCCCTATTGATGGGAGAAAACACTCCAATCATTCACAGCCAACCAAAATCGGGATGGACACAGTGATCAACATAGAAACAGTGATCAACAGCATCGCTAGGAAAATCATCAATCAAATGAAAAGGGTCGGCTCACTCAACACTTAGGCCTTCAATTCTGAAGATAGCCATGTGAGTCGCCCCGTTTGGAGAAAGGCCTGGTGGATAGCGATAGGATTCCGTATCGATCACAAACCGCCCAGCAACTGTTACGGGTCGAGTAACAAAATCGGTAGTATGGCCCTCCACCATCTGGACCATCACGCAGTCGTAGAGGGCTGCTCCAGGACCAAAACAACATTCTTGATTATCTCGTACCAAAACGAATTGAGAGATGTTGGTCTCCGAAAATAAGGTCGAGGGTAAAATGTATCCTCTCAACGTTACATCACGACCATTGAGCTGATTAAGGCCTTCCGTTATCAAACTTGGGTCGAACGGAGCATCCTTCGCTAAATCAAACTTGAGATCATCAAAGTTGATATCGCCCTTCATCAAGGCACTTTCACTGCTCCGCCGTTCCTCAACTCCTTTTACCGATGCTGTATCTTGATTCACTAAGGGTCGCCTGAAATCATCACCAGTCGTCGGCTCATCTTGCGCGGCACCATTTTCATCTGCAGCAACACCCATTTGATTTGTGGAAGCATCCTTATCGTTCGGTTGATTAGGTTGCTCTTGCAAAAGTGCTACATTTGCGGAATCCCCAGCGGCAATGCTTTGTGCGTCCCTCTGATCGACTAATCCATCAATGCTCGCTTCTTTTTCTACCGAGCAAGACACACTGAGACCAGTAACAAGCAAAGGTAAGAGAATTGGTCGAACGAATGTGATCATTTGCAAATTTTCATGGGTAAACAAATTTTTCTAACCAAACGGGGACTCATTCCGAGCGTCTTCAGCTGCAATGGGATTCAACTTACTGAATGATGTCGACTTTCATACGATAAAAAACGTTATTGTCGAAATCAGTGACCCGTCTCGGCGCATTATTGACAGAAAACTCGCCTGCCAGCTTTTTTTTGGTCAAACCAGCTTTGGTAGCCTGACCATCCATCAGTGTGACCTCAATCATATCACTGCTCTTAGGCTGCCCACCAAAGCAGCAAGTGCCTAAGTCGGGAACAAGAATAAACTTCTTCAACATTCCGCTTCCGGATGACGGGTGGATATAACCCTTCAAAAATACCGCTTCGCCATTCATTTCAACGGCACGCTGGGTTGGCGTCTCAACCGTTTGCGACGCATCTTGCTGCAACTCGTAGAACTGGACTCTTGTGTAACCATCTGGCACCTCAGTTGCATAAATGTAGATATGCATTGATGCGCCACCAAAAAGCACCAATGCATTGACAGAAACACCGAGGATCGCCAATCGCATTCCTTCGAATTCATCCGGATAACGTCGAATCTGCCTAACACCTAGCCAGCCTGCAATCATTCCAATTAATGAAAGTCCGAGAGCTGGCCAAAAGAAAAAACCCCCTAATGCACCCAGTCCAGAAAACACGATGGAGGTAATTGCGGTAGAACTAATTGCCCGGTACGGGAACTCAACTTGGTCGGATGAGGCTGAAAGCTTTTGCTCGACTGACATCGTCAACAATCTCTAAACAGATGGAATATCAAAGCAAGTATTTGAAAGTCTCTTGCTAACAGTAAATTAATGGGTTCCAGCGTTGATCAAAATCAATTTTTTAACCATCTCAAACCCAAAGTACGTCTATTTTTCCGGATAGTTCCTGCAACTTCAGGATTTTAGACGTGCTGATTTACAGTCGTGATACGATCGAAGTATCACTCCAGTTCAGATCATCATCAAACTTCGGAATACCCATCAGGTCGGTTTCTGAAAGCCATCATGTGTCTAACCTACCAGTGCAATCTGCTTAGGGGATATTGTTTGGATCGACGAACTGCTACTGCCTTTATCGCGAGCGGGCACGGGAATTGAAAAGAATGTATTTGCTCGCCGAACGCTTTCGGGATCAATCTCTTCGATTTTCTTTAGAGCCTCTTTGGCGGAATCGAGCGGACAAGCGCGGAGGTAATTTACGACAGGAACTCGTACCCAATTATTCTCTGGATCTGCATTCACAAACAGATTGACTAAACGATCAATCTGACTCCAATCGCTCCACCTTGCCAAATCGGGAATCACCAAATCGGCTAAATCTTTACGATCTAAAACGTGGTGCAAGGATTCGACCAATGCACTCCGAGGAATCACGTCACCCTCAGTTCCATGGAATCGAATCGCCATGATCGCTTGATAAGTGTCTGGATAAGGAGCCTGCTTATTCGCTAGAAATAGCTCATTAATCAAACCCAGCCCGTCCTCGCCACCGAGTGTTAAGTAACAGGCAATCATGGCGTCTAATCCGCCACGCGAACTTTTCGAGGTGCTCCGCAGCATTTTCTCGAGTAGTGGTAAATCATCCTTGCCGCCACAAACTCCCAACATTGTCAAATACAACCGCTTGCGGTCAGTTGGCATTTCTGAATCACTAATCCAGGTTACCAATTGATCATGATCCATCTCCGGAGCCAGCTTTTTGACTGCATCATAGGGAGCAATCGCGAACTCATCATAAGCATCACGTGCTAGCATCGATTCTTCGTCTTGCAAGAATTGATAATAGAATCTCAACCTCACCAGATCATCGTCGGCCAGTGCATTCATTTTGCCGATGTAGTCCTCTGCTCTCGCGGTCACGGGCAGACACGACCATTGAAGTTGCGGAGGATCAACACCCGAAAGCATGAATCGGCGACCTTTGGTGACATCGCCGTAGTAGATCGCTTCAATTTCATCGCCATTTTTAACCAAATCCCCGCCTTTCAAAACCTGCACCACTTTCATCTGAAGCTTTCCGGTTTCTGCATCACGGTCGGCGGCATCTTGCATAGAGATGGCAATCACCACAGAGTCCATGGCTGCCATTTCTTGGCGCAGCGTTTGAGACACAGCGTTACAGAACGGGCAAGCAACGACGATTGTGGGAATAAGGTTGATGCAAATTGCAACAAGCAGTGAAGCAGTTGTCAGTCGTTTTAGTAAAGGAATCCGAAGGCTCATAAAATTAATCACCAAAAGCGTAGGTCGGCCAAAAAACATAGGTAGACGCCGAATGTCGTGGGAAAGAACGAAGCCGCTGTTGACAACTCGCACTTCTTACCCAACGTCATCATAGGTACTCAGTGGTTGTGGTGAGAAGGCTTTCTGGCATCTGCAGAGAGAAAAGTAGTCCATCCGCTAGTCTGTTCGACATCCTAGCAGGCGATGAATTAGCCTGAAAAAGCAATCACGAAGGACTAAACCACTCCTAATGAGAATGCCGATAGTGACGATAGAGGAAGGGGTGGTGATCTGTCCGACGGAATTCCATAGGATCTTATTCTTACCCCAAAAGCGTCAATATCACGCAAAAACTCACGACAGAGAGCTTTTTGGAGTGTATCGGCCATCAATTGGAACACAATTCTTGTCAAGATCATCCATTGAGATGCTCTCGACCGTCTCGAGGGGGGACGTTTGAATGTTACGTCATCTTATGATTGCGGCTGTGCTGATTTGCAGCTACTCAGTGGGAACAGAATCGGCGACCGCGGAACAAAAAGCATACGGTCGAGCATGGGGGGGACAGGCTGATTTCCGAGATTGGAATCGCTTCTATCACTATCCCTATGTCTACTATCCCCAGAACTTTTACGGACAAGAGTACTTTCGTAGCAACGATAGTCTCTATCACCGTTACCCCGCCGAAATGAGAATTCCTGTCTACAACAAGAATTGGCACAACTATTATCCGAGCAACCGACGGTACCACTCGGGTCATCATTTTATGCTGGATGTATTTTAATCTCCACCAAAATTATTGGCGGCCGCTGACATGGCGGTCGCCATTGCTGGAAAACCCTTGCGCATTGTGTTCGTTTACACGCGCGATGTGACCAACGACGATCAGTGATGATGCGGATCGTCTTTTTGGCAGAGACTCCAAATAGTAGTGCAGCCGCAAACGTGGTCGGCATATGTCAACAAGCACAAAGATTCGCCGGCTAGCTCGTCTCCTCGAGCAAGAATCTGCGGTGGTGTGGGCGATCAACCAAGATGATGAGTTGGCTTATCTTTCAGCGGGCTGCTCGGCCTGGCTCGGAGTGGATGGTGAACTGCTAATCGGTCGTCGTTGCAAAGCCGGAACTCCAATCTCAGGTGATCCCCTCGACCTAATCGCCGCAAGTCTTTCTCCGCCGCCGGGGTTCTACAGTCGTGGAACCGCCTCGTTACGTCTTCACCCACCCCAGTCCGGCGGTGCATTGCGTCCCGAAACCAAAGAGGTTCGATACGTTCGTGTTGGATCATCCGAGAATCGCTTTACACTCGGTATCGCTGGTTTGTTCGAGGATCGCCAAGTAGATCCAGAAATACAAGACGCTGTGGCCGTCAGGCAGCGTCTTGATCAGTGGCGGCAACGTCAGGCAGGTCTGGGCTCATATTTGCTCATTGGCACATCTCGAGAAGCAGAAAAGATGCGGCGTCGGACCGAGATTGCTTGCTCGGTTCGAACCCACGTCAACTTGTTTCAGTCTAGCGGTGGTGGAGCAGAATTATTGGCAACACACGTCCATCAACGTTCTGCACCCGGGGAACCCCTGATTCGAATCGACGGCCCCCTGATGGATGCGGAGCTACTGGATGCCTCCGTCATGCCTCTTATCAATCGCCTAAGTGATTCAGAATCTGCAACCGGATCGATACTCTTCAATCAACTAAATCGAACCTCTTTACCGACTCAACAACGCCTATTGTCGCTGCTTGAGAGCTATCCGAACCGTCTTCGCCTGATAGCGATTTGTGAAACCGTTCCACAGTTGACTAATCACAAAACTTTATCCGATGAACCAAGAAGCCCGACTCACTCTTCAGAAGTTATCGATCCAAGATTGAGCGATCTCTTGGATACCATTCAAATCACTTTGGCAATGCTTTCTGCGCGAGTCGAAGACCTTCAGCTAATTGCGATGGCAATATTGGGACAGTATCGAGTTACCGGTCGATTTTCTGCAGAACGAATTAGCCGTCCCGCCCTTGATGCTCTGGTTTATTATCCATGGCCAAATAATTTTCACGAACTTGAAGAAACGATTCGGTATGCCAGTCAAAATGCCATTGGAGAAGCGATTCGAGTAGAAGACTTGCCTCTCAGTGTTAGATCCTTCCGACCTTCCTCACCAAAAGTAAAAAAACAAATCCAATCACTAGATGAACAAGTCAAGCAATACGAAAAATCGTTGCTGTACGAAGCAATGAATGCCGCAAATCAGAATCGTGCAGAAGCGGCAAGAAGTTTAGGTATATCTCGATCTCGATTGCTTCGAAAACTAGACAGTTTTGAAGCAGAGCAAATGCCCAAGCGGAGTGAGTCTTGACAAGTCATCGACATCAACACGGTATCGGCGAAGCACCAACCCTGCATTGGATTTTTTTTGAACACGGAACACGCTGGTCGGATAGCCTCCGCAGATTTTATCCCGATCTTTTCGGCTCGAATGTGAACTTTATCATCAACAATCTGCGATTAATCGACATCCCCAGCATTACCCCTCACCAAAGGGCCATCGTATTTTGGGAGGTTAGTCGAAAAAATCTGGTTACTTCTTTGGATAATATTTTAACGCTTAGCAGAACACCGGTATCTCGACTGCACTTTGTAGCTTGCAATCAGCTTAACCTGAGCCAAAGGTTAGCGTTGGCGGAGTTCGATATTGCATACTTTTTAGAGCAACCGGAAGATCTATTTCGGTGCAAGCCAATACTAGATGGCTACTTCGCAAGACTGGGCTGGGACGTAGACTAAAGCAGACGGCCCATTGAGTGTTTTTGATATTCGATCAATGCCTCCTATCTCTGACCGAGCACACCCAACACGCCGAATGCTTTTTCCAACTCGTTTTTGTCTGATTGAATTTCAATGTCAAGTTTTACCGCCGAAACTATCCGCCAAGCTATCAGCAATCACCCAGACCCTGAAACCGGTCGCCCAATCGAAAGCATGGGACAAATTCGATCCTTAGCGATTGAGGGCGACGTCGTCAAAATTGAAATTGGTCTCAGTTCACACTCGATGCCAATCCAACAAGAATTTGTAGACGCCATTGAATCCAAGGTGACGGCTGCTGCGCCAGGTATATCACCTAAAATCATCATCTCGCTACACGATCGCCCGCCAGTGCGGCTTGGTCAGATTGCTCTCCGTGCGAAAAGCGTCATCGCTGTAGGTAGCGGGAAAGGTGGTGTCGGTAAAAGCACTGTTGCTGCAAGTATTGCCCTTACCCTTCGAAGACTGGGTTCTAAAGTGGGATTACTGGATGCGGATGTCTATGGTCCGAGCATTCCTCAACTACTAGGACTGTCAGGCCGTCCAGCGGTGAGTGCCAACAAGAAAATTGAACCCATCCTGCTAGGTGGCGATATGCCAGTGATGTCGATGGGATTTTTGGTTGAACCGGATCAGGCTGTAATCTGGCGTGGTCCGATGCTTCATGGCTCAATCAACCAATTCCTTTCCGATACGAATTGGGGTGAATTGGATTACTTGGTTATCGATATGCCGCCTGGAACTGGCGATATTGCGCTGACCATTTCTCAAGCAATTCCCTTGGCAGGAGCCGTGGTTGTTTGCACACCTCAGGAAGTCGCTCTTCTGGATGCGGTCAAAGCCATCAGCATGTTCCGTAAAGTGAATATTCCGCTGTTGGGAATGGTCGAGAACATGAGTGGATTTCTATGCCCTGATTGCGGAAAGACCTACGACATCTTTGGGCGAGGAGGAGCCAGGGACAAATCAGAACAAACCGCCGTGCCTTTTCTAGGATGTTTACCAATTGACATCACGCTTCGAACAGCGGGTGATGAAGGTCGATTGGCCGACGTCATTTCCTCGGATGAGAAAGCTCGAGCACCGCTCGAAGCAGTAACCAAAGCCATGGTGAGGCAAATAGCATCACAAACGATGCAGAAACCGAATCAGGGATCGTTACCGGTTTTGTAATCCAGCGCCCCTAAGAAGGTTTACTAGGCTCCTGTAAATAGAGAAGTTGCATGTTTATCAGGAGCGAACAGGGATAGACAACTCTCTCTCCTTGCGATGCAAAAAAAAGACCAAGCCGGAGCGTAAACTCTGGCTTGGTCCTTGGTGGTCATTTGGAGCGATTCACGCACCGTGAAGACATTTTTAACGACGCTTCTTAGCTGCTTTTTTAGAAGCTTTTTTGGTCGCTGCTTTTTTAGCTGCTTTTTTCTTTGCAACTTTCTTAGTCGCTTTTTTCGCAGTAGCTTTTTTAGCTGCCTTTTTAGCTGCCTTTTTCTTAGCAACTTTCTTGGTAGCTTTTTTAGCTGCTGCTTTCTTAGCTGTGCGCTTTACAGCCTTCTTCTTGGTAGCTTTTTTAGCTGCCGCTTTCTTAGTAGCTTTTTTCTTGGCCACGTTTTCCTCCGCTGAGAAAAGATACGTTGGCGAGTCCTCGTGACTTCAAAAGCGCCGCTTTAAAAGCCACCGGCCACGGCTCACCAATCGTCATTGGTGGTTAAAAAGAACAAGCTTTGATGCACAGCATCGGTCCTGCTATTCCTTATAACCGTTACAAACTTGGCGTAACTTTACGCGCTTCTAGAGATTCCGCAACATCTTTTTGTGAAAAAAAGTGGTTGCAAGGAAAAAAATTTTTGGTAGGCGACACAAATCTTGATCGCTTCTCATCAATCTCTAACGTCTATGACATCGTCTGATGACCATAAAAATCATCAAACAATCTATCTAAAGTTGTCTAAATCCGTTGTGGCTATCGCGAACCTTGTAGCTGTTGGACAGCTTGAAAATTGTTCCATCCAAGAATCAAAAACATGAATCCAAGAAAGGACAATTGATTCTGAAACGCGAAGAGAGCAACTAATGCTGAAACAACGACGCCTACCATCAAGGTCATCACAATCGTGCCGCCTCGAAGTTGCATCAAGGAGTGAACAAATCGACCACCATCCAAAGGCCAGACTGGGACTAGATTTAAAATCGCCCAATGGATGCTCGGCTGAATGTACATGATCGAAAGCGTGAGTAAGCCTACGCTATCGATTGGATTCCCTGCTGAAAAACGCTGCAAAAACTTGATTTCGTTAAGTGGCCATGGAATAGGTGACGCATAGGAAAACATGGCCAAGATGAAAATAAACACCAATGCCGAAGCTAACTGCGCTAGCGGTCCTGCAATCGAAACCCACATCGATTGTTGTGGAGTTAGTTCTTGCCGGTACTGGAATGACCTGCTGGGAATTGCCATACCACCCATGAAATACAGAACGATGCGTGATTCGATACCAAAGCGACGAAACGCAATCGCATGTCCAAGTTCATGAATGGTGATCGAAACAAAAATGCAGACTCCCCAAATCGCCAGTAGCGGGACGACTCCGAAACTTTCGCTTCCTAGAGCAAGATCCAACCCATTAGCAAGGTCGTATCCAATCACAGCCGCAGCGACCCAAAAAGTCCAACTAACTCGAAGTGGGAACCCCAAGACTCGTAACTCTAAGTCATAGGGATTCGCTGCGGGTTCTTGTAAAAACATCTTCTTAGTCGGTCGGTACGAGATGGGGCCGCGGGGTCAGACATCAGCTTCAAAATATCTCGCCACAACCTTTGTTGATACGTGGCTTGAATCCACCTTAGCGATGATCAAGGCCTAACTTTTATCTCATCTCGAACATCAATTGGCAATATTTACCGAAGGTTTGACATCAGAAAGGACCACAAATCAGCATACTCATCGATTTTCATGCTCGTCGGTGTTCCGGCTCCGTGTCCAGCCCGAGTTTCAATACGTATCAGCACCGGATTGGAACATGACTGCGTTTCTTGCAACCTCGCTGCAAACTTGAAGCTATGACCCGGAACGACCCGATCATCTCGCTCAGCGGTTGTGATCAGTGTTGCGGGGTAGCAAGTCCCTGATTTCAGATTATGGAGCGGAGAATAACTAAGCAGATTCTCAATCTGATCCGCTTCGTCACTGCTACCGTACTCGGCAACCCAGGCCCAACCAATGGTAAATTTCTGATACCGAAGCATGTCCATCACTCCGACCGCAGGAAGGCAGGCACCGAACAAATCTGGGCGTTGCGCCATGACGGCGCCTACAAGTAAGCCGCCATTACTGCGACCTTGTAATGCAAGACGCTTCGGGTCCGTGTACCCCTTTTGAATCAAGAATTCGGCACTGGCAATGCAGTCGTCGAATACATTCTGCTTTTTTTGGCGCATCCCTGCTTCATGCCAATCACGACCGAATTCTCCCCCTCCCCGCAAGTTGGCAACGGCGTAGATACCACCTGAGTCTACCCAAGCTGCTGTAGCTGGTGAAAAAGAGGGAGTGATGGAGATATTGAATCCGCCGTAGCCGTAGAGAAGTGCACGATTGGAACCATCAAGTTTGGATGTTTTAAGACGAGTAACGATCATCGGCACCTGAGTTCCGTCTTTGCTTTCAACGAAAACTTGCTCTGTCAAAAATTTTTCAGGATCCAAATCTAATTGAGGCTGGCGCCATAAACGGATATCTCCGCTCTCGAGTTCAACGCGATAAATTGCGGCAGGTGTGACGTAATTGGTGAACGAGAAAAACGTCTCTTTAGAATCTTGTGAGCCACCAAATCCACTAACAGTTCCAAGACCTGGCAATTCAATTTCTCCGGTCTTTTGACCAGATAGATTGTGTATTGAAACACTTCCGCTCGCGTTGATTAGGCTTTGGGCGTAGAAGGTGTTGCCAAATAAGCTAACCGATTCAAGAACATGCTCGCCCTCGGAGATAATCTCTTTCCATGTTTGTCTTTTCTCATCACCAACTCTGACAGCAATGAGTCGACGTTTTGGCGCTTCGTGATCGGTCAAAAAATAGAGTTCATCTCCTGACGATCCAATCCACTCATATTCAGCGTCAAAACCGGTAATTAGCGGTACAACTGATCCGTCGGGATCTTGCAGATCGAGAATAAAAACCTGAGATTGCGGCTCACTCCCTTTCCAGTTCTCCAGTACAAGAAAGTGTCCATCATCGGTAACCCGTGGAGAGAATCCCCATTTTGGATGTTCAGGAGTCTGAAAAACCAACTGGTCTTGTTTTTGACTCTCACCGAGTCGGTGAAAGAACACCTTCTGATTCTCATTGGTGCCGGTAAGCTCCTGACCCTCTGTGGGTTCATCGTAACGACCATAAAAAAACCCGCTACCGTCTGGTTTCCAAGCAACACTGCTGAACTTCACCCATTCAATACTGTCCTCCAAATCTCTCCCCGATTTGACATCTCTTACCTTCCAGGTTCGCCAATCACTACCTCCGTCAGCTAAACCATAAGCGAGGTACCGGCCGTCCTTGGTAGCGACATACCCAGCTAAAGCGACTGTCCCGTCACTTGTGAGCTCATTCGGGTCCAACAAGACCTTTCGATCAGCTTCTAAAGTGTCCGCTCGATAGAGAATGCTCTGATTCTGCAGTCCATCGTTATGGGAAAATAAATAGAACTCACCTCGCTTTTCAGGTATGCCAAACCGCTCGTAATTCCATAGATCTTCCAATCTCCGACGAATCTCAGATCGATTTTTAAGACGCGATAAATAGTTGTCGGTTACGCGATTTTGATCGGTGATCCAAGCCTGCGTTTCTGGACTCTCGGTTTGCTCAAGCCATCGGTAAGGATCCTTCACCAAATGACCATGGTAATTATCAACCACGTCGATTTTTTTTGCCTGTGGATACTTTAGGTCGATCACTTGAGATTCACCCAACTTTTCTTGAGACAATGCAGGAGAGATGATACTAAGGCCAACGAAGAGACTGCTTGACAAGATGTACCGAGTAGAAATTTTTGAATACGACAACATCACCAACCTTAATTGTTCAAGTGAATACTTCGGAGCTTTTGAATTGATGTATCTAAAATTTTCTGCAACGAAACGAGCGGCGACATCAGAAAGATCGATCATCTGAAAAAGATTTCTCCCAGAGAAATTCTAGGAAGAATCGAGCTATCATATCGTCGACTGAATCACTCGATTGTACCGTTCGCAATTTCTGCGGCGACGGGTATTGTTGTTGACCATTGGATTGCCAACAGACATCCTGATATTGATTCGGTAACGCGCATCATTAGCTGGTTGTGTATTTCGTTGTTATGCGCAACTTCGCTCGCATTAACTCCGAGAACATCACTTGTGGCTAAGGGGAGCGCTCTGCTTTGCATCCCACTTTTTGCAACGATTCACGCCCACGAGCAACATCACTTCAAATCTTCGCCGCTGGCTCACATTCTAACTATAGAACCCCAACCTTGCATCGCTACCGGTACCGTTGTTAGTGAAATTGAATCTTCTGTTAATGATGCGAATCAAACAAAAAACACACACAACACAACGTACACGCGATTTGAAATCGAAACGCAAAGCATCAATTTGGGGAAAGAAACAGTACCAGTCTTTGGCCGCCTATTGATTGTTCTTTATGATCAAAAAGAAGAACTGCAACCCGGTTCGCGTGTCACGTTAGCCGGAAGGGTAAAAACCTACCGATGCTCCAGTAATCCCGGCGAGATTAGTCGATCTAAGATCTACGAAAACCGACGAATCCATGGACAACTGCAGTGTAACCATTCAAATCTTGTAGACATACATTTCGGTCAACGGCCTTATCAATACAGAGTCGAAGGCTATGTTCGAAAATATTCACAATACGGCGTCGAAACTTTTTTTAAATACCTGAAACGTTCGAACGCTGAGTTTGCTTCTGCCCTTAGTCTGGGACGTCGCGAATTTATTTCTGACTCAACCAGAGAAAAACTTCTAGTTACCGGAACTGCTCACCTATTATCCGTAAGCGGTCTCCATCTTGGACTAATCATTAGCAGCCTTCATTTTGTATTCGCTGCTTTACGCATTTCCTATCGGAAAAAACTATTCGCAATCGTTGCATTTTGCCTGGTTTACAGCGTACTAACCGGACTTAGACCACCCGTCATCCGAGCTGCAGTCATGTTATGCTCGTGGGTGATTGCAATGGGAATAGGACGTCGAAATCTGAACTTCAATTCCCTCGCACTTTGTTTATTACTGTTTTTAATTTATGACTGCTTTCTATTATTCGAGCTCGGCGTCCAATTGTCATTTCTCGCCGTTTCCACAATCTTTTTTCTCAATAGCCATTCGAAGTTATCAAATTCTAGTTCGAACCAACAATCAAAAACACTTGCATCTCGACATAAACAATTTCAACCTAGCAAGTTCATTCTCCGAACACTGTTCGCTCTCAGACTCTTTGCAACCTCTCTTTATTTCAGTTGTGGTTTTTTCCTAATAACTACTCCGTTTTTTTGGATGCATTTCAATGTGATTGCACCAGTCAGTATTTTGACAAATGTAATTCTATCACCTGTTGTTTTACTCGCTCTGCTTTTATCACTCGCGCTTCCTGTCTGTGCATCCATTCATGAATCATGTGGGATTCTATTGAGCATGGTTCTCGATTTTGTTCTGGACATTAACCAATATGTCATCGAATTAGCGGCTCTATTTCCAATGGGTCATTATTGGGTGCCAACGCCACCCGTCCATGCGGTGATCCTTTTTTATTGTCTTCTACCCGTAGGATTTTGGTTAAGGAGCAAATTCCGTTTGCGTTGGATTGTTTACTTATTGCCTAGTATTTGGACCGTTGTTTATTTGCCGTTCAATGGAAATAAACAAGTGGACGCATCTAAGGTTGAAGTTACGTTCTTAGACGTCGGCCATGGCACTTGTGTGATTCTGCGCGACAACCAATACACTTGGCTGTACGATTGCGGTAGCTTAGGCCAAGCGAAACGAGCTTCTCGAATTGTTACTAACGCTTTGTGGGATATGGGTGTTTCTCGTATTGAGGCCATTTTTTTGTCTCACGCGGACTCTGACCACTACAATGGACTCCAGCAGGTGATCGAGCGGTTCCATGTCCGACGCATCTATACAACCGCTACAACCCGAGACAGTAGTTCACTAGTTTTACAACGAATGTTTGACAAGGCAGAGAGTCTTGGCGTTCATCTTAGTACAGTCGGTAGTGGTGATCGGATTGAGATGCTTGGGGGGTCCACCCAGGTTCTTCATCCGCCAAGACAGAAAATCTACGATTCTGATAACTCCGCAAGTTTGGTTCTCGAAGTTGTCGTTTTCGGTCATAGCCTGGTTCTACCAGGTGATATTGATGGCGATGGAGTCTCGGATTTGATTACTAAAACGCCTCCAGGAAGGTATGGATTTGTGATGGCTCCCCATCATGGAAGCTTGACTCCCGAAACTGAACGTTTTATTGAGTGGAGTAATCCAAGTTTTTGCATTATCAGTGGTTTGCGTCGGTCCATGGCTGGGTCTATTGAAACCGTTTTGCGACAGCGTGGATTGATCGCTTACGCAACCTATCAACATCAGGCAATCCGAATTTCTTGGTCGATAGATGAGGTCCAAGAGATCCAGCATTGGGATGGGCAATCATGGAATCACTTGTGAGAATATTCAATGGTGGCAAATTGACTTGCAAGCCATCATTGATCAGGAAAAATATTTGGTAAGCACTACACTATTAAAGACGTGCGGCTGCATTTGTTGATCTGGCGCATTTCTCATCATCACTCGTCTCCGGATAAAAAAATGCTCGCTTTCCTGCGGGAAATTACTGTCACCTGCTTCTTTTGCAGTTACCTAGTTGTGCTGCTTTTGGAGATGACACGGTTATGGCGTCGTGTACCTGGAAGAGGCTTGTTAGTGATACTAATGTCCGCTCTCGGACTCTTTGCCCATTTCTCCTATCTTTTCATGCGAGCAAACCAAAGCCGCTTGTCGGATGCCGGTATTCTGGCATCATGGTTGGATTGGTCCCTGCTCTTGTCGTTTATTCTAGGTGTGACCTTTCTCGTTTTTCATATTCGACGCCCAGATACGATGGTTGGGTTTTTCTTTTTACCCTCCATCATGATACTGATCGCTATCGCGATGTTCTCACGAGATATCGCACCTTTTTCGCGAACGGAGGCCACACAACTTTGGACCACCGTTCATGCCCTCGCAATGATGATAGGTTCACTGTCTGTCTTGCTCGGTTTTCTTTCTGGGTGCATGTACCTCGTTCAATCTTGGCGACTGAAAAGCAAAAGAGCAGGATCCGGCTTTCGCTTACCAACTTTAGAATCACTTAATCGATTAAGCCGCAGGTGCCTGATTATCAGCACAATCGCAGTAGCAGGCGGACTGACTGCTGGTATCGCGATGAATTTAAATCGCATTGGCCAGATTGGATTTACCGATAGGACGGTTGCTTTTAGCTTCCTACTGCTTCTGTGGCTAATTATTTCCACGTACGTCGAGTTTTACTACTCATCAATCAGTCACAGCAGAAAGGGCATCTACATGACCTTCGCTAGTTTAGGATTCCTAATTCTGGCGTTATTCGGGGCGTTAACAACCTCACATGGAGGTTCAAATAACAAAACGAGTGTCATACAAAAAAACGGTGATTCGCAATTGTCTTTTGCTGAGCTGTCTTTGGAATCTCTTCAAAGTTTTGGGAGTATCCAATGAAGCTTCAAATGATTGGCTGTAGTCACCACGATGCAGCTGTTGAATTTAGAGAAAAAATATCATTCACCTCCGAGGAAGCTGGCAAAGCCCTCGGGTTGTTCCGAGAACGATTTCCTTCCTCAGAAATCGTATTACTGAGCACATGCAACCGTGTGGAGCTCTACACAACGTCTGATGACCAGAGTTTGGTCGATAAAAATACGGTTGCTTCGTTTTTAGCAGAGCAGCAAGGATTATCGGTTGATGAAGTAATTGACCAAATGATTTATCGATCTGGAAATCAAGCTGTGGAGCATCTTTTCACGGTAGCTTCAAGCCTTGACAGCATGGTGGTGGGAGAAGCTCAGATACTTTCACAAGTAAAACAAGCATACGATTTGGCGTGTACTTGGGATTCTGTTGGTCCACTGACTCATGGAGTGTTTCAGGCGGCGAATCGAGCCGCAAAGAGAGTTCAGCAAGAAACAGACATACACCGACGACGTGTTAGTGTTCCGAGTGTTGCGGTGGGCGAAGTAGCCACGGAGATCTTCGATCATCTTGCTGACAAAAGAATTGTTTTGTGTGGAGCAGGCGAGATGGGTCAGGAAACTCTTCGTTATCTTAAACAAGCTGGAGCGAACAATATCTGTGTATTGAACCGCAACTATGATCGAGCGATTCGGGTTGCGGAAAGCTTTGATGCAACAAGTGATTTGTGGGACTCATTAGATCGACAGATGTTGGATGCAGATCTTGTGATAGGAACGACTTCCGCAACCGAACCGATCTTGGAACTAGAAACCTTTCAACCGATTCATGCAAAACGTGGTCACCGTTTACTGCTCATACTCGACTTAGCGGTACCTCGTGACTTCGACCCAAGGATCGGTAAGCTTGCGAACGTCTACTTGTACGGAATTGACGATCTTCGAAACGCTTGCGAACGTAATCAGCGAGAACGAGAAAAAGAATGGCCAAAAGCGAAGACCATCATCGCTGAGGAAACCGATAAGTTCATGCAGGCGCTGAATCATCGCGCCACTGGACCAGTCATACAGAGACTGCGCGAACAAGCTCACGAGTTAAAACAAGATGAGCTGGAACGGTTAATCAACAAGCTGAAGCTATCCGAAATGAATCCGGTTATGGTCAAGGAAATAGAAAAATCCTTTGACCGCCTAATCAATAAGCTCTTACATCCACCACTTGCTTCCGTGAGAGATGACGCTGCCGAGGGACATAGCAAAGGTTTACTTGAGGCGTTACGCCATCTGTTTAATTTGGGTGACTAAACGTTCACAACCAAAAGCCGAGGGCAATTGGTCTTTCAGTTAGTCCCAATCATCATCTGACTCTTCTTCTTCGGCGTCGTCCCAATCATCGTCATCTTGGTCGTCGTCGTCATCCCAATCTTCGTCATCATCATCATCGTCTTCTTCGGCGTCTGATTCGTCGACCTCTTCCCAAGCGTCATCTTCTTCATCGTCATCTAGATCTTCTTCAGAGTCATCCTCTTCATCATCGAGATCTTCATCATCCCAATCTTCGTCATCGTCACTTGACCAGTCGTCGTCATCATCTTCTTCTTCATCGTCACCGTCATCGTAGTACTCATTCTCTTCGTCCTCGATTTCAGACGTCGGCGTACTTGCAGCATTATTAGATAGCTGAGAATCACACATTGGATCAACCACTGCGAATTCAGTCTCTGCCAGAACAGGCGCGATAGTACTACTCACGACAAGCTCCTTCGTGGATGTCGATAGATCTTCGTTTGGTAAAATGTGAATTGGATCGTCTTGCAATGCATTGATTTCGATTGGCGGTAACGCCTCAACACTTCGCAATCCGAAAAGTTGTAAAAAACGTTTGGTGGTTCCGTAAAGATAGGGTCTCCCAAGCTCTTCACTGCGTCCGACGATGCGGACCAGATCTCGCTCCATCAATTGTCTTAGTAGTTCACCACAACCAACGCCCCTGACCGCCTCAGCATTCGCTCGCGACACTGGCTGATGGTAAGCAACAACGGCCAGTGTTTCCATCATCGGTGTTGAAATACGAACAGTTGAGGGCAAATGTCCAAGGCGAGTCAGCCAAGGAGCTAGGCTCGGATGTGTGAACATTCGGAAACCACCAGCTACCTGCTCAATTCGGATCGCTCGGCAATTATCCTCATAAATCTGATTGAGTTGGCGGACAAGTGTACGAGCCTGTGTAGCATCCGCCAAGTGCGCCAACTGTGCTAGTTTTCGAGGACTGAGGGCAGTTTTTGCTACTAAAAGGACCGCCTCCGTCCGCAATCTGGCCAGTCTAGGATCAATCGGCTCGCTGCATTCTTTTTCTGATTCAGAAATCTCCGTGTTGTCGTCAATCTCTGAAATAGAATCATGAAGTTGGCTAACTTTGCGTCCGTGGAGCATCATGTGACCGTCCCAGTCACGGAGACCGGCGAACGCCAACTTCTCGCTGCCCCGAAAGAGACCGAGGCGCCGTTTCATGAGAAAAGATGCTTGATCCATGGTCATTAGATAAATTTGAGTCTTATATCCTGCTGTGTTTACGCTATCTATTTTGGAATACTGCTCTCTTGATTTGACAACGCGGCGATATGCAATTGAGTTAAAGTACTGCTAGCTATCCCATTCTACCTGTGATTTAGTCCATGGAATCTAGTGCGAAAAAAAACCGATCCAATCGGTTTATCAGAATTTCGGTATCTCTAGTATCGTCGGTGCTAGTGGCTCTGATTCTTGGCTTAATTATTTTGGTGCAAGGACGTGTAAGTGGAGTCGAATTTTCGCCGACAAATTTTCAGCGGAGAAATTTTCATTTTTTCGAAATTCCAGTGTTGGAGCAGCAAGTTACTCCCATCACGCGAACAAATGTGTCGCACCCAACACTCAGTTTCCTACGCAAACGGGGGTTTGTGACCGTGTTCTCAAAATTACCCCCGAGGTGGGATCTCGTTTCATTGTCGCGAGGACTTTCTGGATCAAGCGATGCGGATGCTGAGCTTCTCATGACTCCTCTGGAAATGGAATACTGGAAAAGCTGGTCCGAACAGAATTCGGCTGAAGCTAAAATACTTTGGCCCGTTACACAAAAATTGGCTCTCCGAGAATTATACCTATTGGTACCACCCTTACTCGAAATCGCACAGAGTGAAACGAATACGTTGGACTTTGAGGATCAAATTCTCGCACAATTGCGGAGCGATGTTGTCCAACTAACAGAGGATTTGCGTGCCGAAAACAATATGAGTTTAGCTGATCAAATCCTTAAAGACGCGAAATCGGACTTTCCGTCGGTCAAATGGCCATAGTGGAATTCGTATTCGCTTCGTAATTCACAAATTATTTCTTTATCTCTTCAAACTGATACGGCTAGGCGAGTGACCCTGATCTACCTGGACAATGCTGCTACGACACAGATAGACCCTGAAGTTATTTCGCTGATTACGAAGGTCATGGCTGACGGACCATTGAACGCTTCTAGCTTGCACTCATGTGGACGGATTGCCAGGAATTATTTAGAGCTTGCTACGGATCAAATCGGAAGGTGCCTGAATAGCAAGATGGATGAACCCGGTGGAGCTCGCCTTGTTTTCACCGGTAGCGGTACCGAAGCGAATAACCTCGTCATTCGAGGGATGTGTAAAAAGAATCCGCTTATCATTAGCCGAATAGAACACCCCAGTGTGATTGGGGTTGGTCAATGGCTTGAAAGGACTGGACAAAAAGTTCACTGGTTAGAAGTTGATTCGATAGGACGGGTATCGACAGAGCATCTCGAGTCTCTTTTGCAGTCTGATACTAATCTATCCAGCTTGGTATCGATTATGTGGGCAAATAATGAAACCGGGGTGCTTCAACCTATCGATCGAATATCTGAGCTATGTCGAAAATACAACGCAAAACTTCATGTTGATGCGACGCAATGCGTAGGAAAAATACCTATCGATCTAGAAAAGATTTCGCTTACATCAATGTCATTCACTGGACATAAATTTCACGGGCCAGCGGGAGTCGGGGGTGTTTGGCTCTCTGGTGGTGAGACGCTTGATCCCATCATGTATGGAGGAGAACAACAATTGGAAACTCGTCCGGGTACAGAGCCAGTGGCACTAATTGCTGGAATGGCATTCGCATTAGAAATTGCCTGTGAACGAATACCAGAGACCCTCGTTCAGTGTAGCAATCTTAGGGACAGGCTAGAAAATTGCCTTAAAGAGATGTTTCCTGATATCGTTATACAGGGCTCGAAAACCTCTAGGCTTCCTGGCACCAGTTGTATTTCGTTCTTGGGAGCAGATCGTCAATCGATGTTGATGGCTCTGGACTTAGAAGGGGTCTCGTGTAGCAGTGGTTCAGCGTGTAGCAGTGGGAGTAGCCCGCCAAGTCATGTCTTGCATGCGATGCGGCGTAGTAAAAGCGAGATTAATAGTGCGATTCGATTTGCTGTTTCTCGATTTTCAACTTTAAGTGAAATTGAGTCTGCTGTGGAGAAAATATCGAAGGTATACCGCCGACTCAAGAAATAAATGTGCTCGGTAATTTAATCAGATTTCACCGATACACTTCAGCTATTTATTTTCATCGTTAGCTATTAAACATCTGAACGACATGGTTTGACTTAGGCGTTTTTGATGACGAATCAAAGTACCAGAACTGATAATCAAATCGATTCCATTCCCTTCGAAAGACCCAAGGATTGGATTCGTCGACGGGACGCTCCAAAACCTCATCATATTCTCCCTTACTTTATCGCTGGCCCAGAAAACCGATTGTCGGCTTTTGTAAGCGAATCATTGGCGAAGATACTTCCCGATGCAAACCCACTTTTACTTACCGGAACAACTGGCGCTGGTAAGACTTCAATTGCGCTTCTTATAGCTGCCAGAATTTCGCAGCTTCTCAATAAGTTAACACCAGAATGCGATCTTATAACCTCTGAAGTTGGTGCTTCCTCCGAACCAATCTCCAATGTTTTATACATGACGTCTAATGACTTTCACCGTGAATATTCAGAAAACGTAGCTGCTGATATACTTCAGTCGATGCGAGAAACAATTCAACAATCATCAATATGGATTGTTGAAGACTTACATCATCTGCAAGAAAAATATAGTGCCCAAGAAGAATTAGCTTTGCGAATTGAAGGTCGAACACTGGCAAATAAACCAACCTTATTAACAAGCAATCTTCGACCTTCAGAAATAGCAGGAATGAAACCGGATTTTTGTAGTCGTTGTGTTGAAGGGTTGACCATACCTCTGCAATATCCTGGTTATGAAGCTTCTCGACAAATCATTACTGAGTTATCGATGCGACATGATTTGACTTTGGATGATGAATCGATCTTACATTTGCTTAGCTTGTCCACCGCGAAATCGTCTGTTCGTGAGCTCGACTCCATTATTCGCTCGTTGGTTTTATGGTCTAAGGTTAATGATGCTCCGTTAACACTGGACGCAATCACAAACACGTATCACTCAGCTAGCCACCAACAACCAATAACACTCTCGAGAATTTGTGCGTTAGTCGCTAAGCACTTCAAGATCAAACGCTCAGATATTCGCAGTCACTCGAGGAAACAATCACTCGTTCGCGCTAGATCACTAGCGATGCTAATCGCTCGCAAATTTACTACCAAAACGATGATGCAGATCGGCGACTACTTCGGTGGACGAGATCACACCACTGTGCTGCACGCGATTCGAACCACCGAACAGCGATTAAAGAAAGATCGTGTGCTCTCTGAGGCAATGGAGAAAATAGAACTGGAATTAGTTAGCTAGAACATCCATGGTTAAATACTGAAAACTTTTTTCTAAAAATTTAACCTCCAATAAAGCTTTCGATGTTGGTGGAAAAACTGTTGGATTCCAGACTGAGACTGTCATAGCCAAACCGAGCAAGTCTCGACAAAGATTGTGGAAACCCTAACTATGTTGGAAAAATGGCCAGCAGTTGACATATAGACAACGACAGTCAACGGTTTTTCCACAATGGATTTTTTTCCTTAAGTTGTTTATTTTCAATGACTTAAAGATGGTTAATTGATTGTCTCCAACAACAATTGCTTAACCATTACGAAGAAGACGATAGTTATATTTACTTTGATAGAATAAGTATAAAAGCTGAAGATCAAAAAAGAGCCAACGATCGTCAATAGACGGGTGCACCAGAGCAAGTTGCAGCGTCATACTGGTGACTCAAATATTTTAAAACTCGTGACCACTCGCTCTTGATTGCTATTTCATGAAGATCATTTGCCAACGCGAAGCTCTCACAAATGCCTTTACCCTAGCGGCGAGCATTGCCCCGACGAGATCTCCCAAAGAGATCCTAATGAATGTCAAGTTGGTAGCTACTAGCGATCGAATTATTCTGACAGCCACCGATATGGAAGTAGGCATTCGATTAGATGTGGAAGAAGGCATCGAAGTCGAGGCTGAGGGTACCGCATTGCTTCCGGTTCAGAGAACCATGGCGATTCTTAGAGAAAGCACTGACCCAACGATAACTATCGAAACGGACAATTCTGGAATTAGAATAAGTGGGACAAGAAGTAAATTTCGACTGCCGGGTGGAAATCCGGATGAGTTCCCAAGCGTGAGTGGTTTCGAAGAGGATAAGTATCATGTGATTCCAACGAGACTGTTCCGAGAGATGGTGAAACGGACGGTGTTTGCTACCGATTCAGAAAGCAGTCGATTCGCTTTGGGCGGTGTTCTGCTTGAACTCGATAATGAAAAAGTAATCGCTGTTGGTACAGATGGGCGGCGTCTGGCAAGAATGGAAGGTCTTGGGCAGTCAGTCGGAGATCACCAAACCACAGGATCAAGTACGATCGTACCGACTCGCGCGATTCAATTGATCGAACGAGCACTAAATGATCGAGATGAATCAGTCGATGTAGCGGCTAGAAACAATGATTTGTTAGTGCGTACACCGCGCGGCGTTATCTATTCTCGATTAGTAGAAGGCCGATATCCAAACTGGAGGCAGGTATTTCCTCAAAGAGAGTCCGCGGTTGAAATAGATATGACCGTAGGGCCACTTTATTCAGCTCTGCGACAAGCTGCGATCGTGACGGATCATGACAGTCGAGGCATTGATTTCACGTTCGCTGATGGAACGTTGAAAATGGAAGCTAACACCGCTGAGATTGGAGAATCTCAGATTGAACTTCCAATTGCTTACGATGGAGAGCCTATTACTTTGACGCTAGATCATCGATATGTAGCAGATTTTTGCAAAGTTTTGGATAATGAACTGAACTTTGTGATGGAAATAGAGTCATCATCGTCGCCAGCGCTGCTTTTGACTGATGACGGTTATGGGTATGTCATCATGCCGATGGCAAGAGATCGGTAAACAAAAAAACCCGTTCGATTGAACGGGTTTTTCGCCTATCTGGTTTCGGTTATCAGGTTGATTCAACCTTGTTCATTTGGTCGTATCAGAAGATGTCGCGGTAACCTCCTGCTCAGCGGGTGCTAAGCCACGAGACTCCCCTTTGAAATCGAGACGTACTAATTTGATCTTTGAATTCTTAGGTCCAACGATTTTTCCCTCGTCGGTCATTGTGACCTTGGACGAAGGAACTTGTTTTCCATCTTCATTTTCGGCAATGACATCCACCAGGATTGTGTCGTGATTCTCGAAAGCACCTCGCAGTAGTTCTTCACTGAGAGGGTCCTCAATTCTTTGCTCGAGGGCGCGACGAAGTGGTCTGGCTCCGTAATCAAGATTACTCCCCTTTTTCACCAAAAATTCTTTGGCTAGGTCGGTAAGTTCAAGGTTTAATCCTCGCTCCATGAGTCTTTGGCGAACTTTCGATAGCTCAAAGTCAATCACACCTTTCAAATCGTTATTATTCAGGTGTCGGAATATAATGACATCGTCTAGTCGGTTCAAAAATTCAGGTCTAAAAACCCTCTCTATCTGATCCATCACTCGCTGTTTCATAGAATCGTAGCTAGCGTCATCATCTGGTTTTTGGAAACCAAATGATGACTGGTTCTTGATGGCTTCAGCACCCGCATTCGTAGTCATGATGAGGATGGTGTTGCGGAAATCGACATTGCGTCCAAAGGAGTCTGTAAGCCGACCTTCTTCCATCACTTGCAGCATCATATTGAAAACGTCCGGATGGGCTTTTTCAATTTCGTCGAAAAGCACCACAGCATATGGGCGGCGTCTGATTTTCTCTGTGAGTTGTCCACCTTCTTCGTATCCAACGAAACCAGGAGGAGCTCCGATCAATCGGCTCACATTGTGCTTTTCCATGTACTCGCTCATATCGATATGAACCAGAGCATCAGAGTCACCAAATAAATATTCAGCAAGTGATTTTGCTAGAAGTGTTTTACCGACTCCTGTGGGTCCAGCGAAAATGAAGCACCCAGTCGGTCGTTTCGGATCTTTCAGTCCGCTTCGACTACGACGTACGGCCTTAGATACTGCTGTGACGGCTGTGTTTTGGCTGACGACTCTCTTGTGAAGCTCTTCTTCCATCTTCATCAAACGAAGGCTGTCTTCGGTAGAGAGCCTGGTTAACGGAATACCCGTCATCTTGCTGACAACTTCCGCGATGATCTCCTCGTCAACAACTCCGTCGGTTTGTTGACTTTTATCACGCCAATCTTGAGTGATCTGATCTTTCTTCTTTCGAAGTTTTTCTGCTTGATCACGAAGGTTCGCTGCCTTCTCGAAGTCCTGATTGGCTACAGCTTCTTCCTTTTCTTTATTCAGCTTTTCGACTTCTTCGTCGATTTCTTTTAGATCTGGTGGCCGAGTCATTGTTCGCAACCGGACTCTCGCACCCGCTTCATCGATAACGTCAATTGCTTTATCGGGTAGACATCTTGCTGTGATGTATCGTTCGCTCATCTCTACAGCAGCGACAATCGCATCGTCAGTAAACTGCACGCGATGGTGTTCTTCGTATCTCCCACGAAGACCCTTAAGGATCTCAATCGTCTCGGCCTTACCGGTCGGTTCGACCATAATTTCTTGGAAACGCCTCGCTAGAGCATTATCTTTTTCAATGTACTTTCGGTACTCATCGAGAGTTGTCGCACCGATGCACTGAATTTCTCCTCGTGCTAGTGCGGGCTTAAGTACATTTGCGGCATCAATCGCGCCCTCAGCCCCACCAGCACCTACTAGAGTGTGCAGTTCATCAATGAAGAGAATGGTATTTTTGACGCGCCGTACTTCAGTCATGACCGCTTTGATACGTTCTTCAAACTGACCTCGGTACTTCGTACCAGCGACCATCATGGCCAGATCAAGTACGACGATTCTTTTTTCTGAAAGAATTTCTGGTATATCGCCTTCGATAACGCGTTGTGCGAAACCTTCGACAATGGCCGTTTTCCCTACGCCCGCTTCTCCTAAAAGAACCGGATTATTCTTAGTCCGACGACATAGGATTTGAATTGCTCGTTCGATCTCCCGCTCTCGTCCGATCACGGGATCCAATTCACCTTTCTTAGCAAGTTCGGTAAGATCTCGTCCGAAGCTATCAAGGGCTGGCGTTTTACTCTTACTGGTTTTTCCCGAGCTTGCGTTGCCTTCTCCTTCGGCGGACCTTCCAGCTCGTTCCCCGCCTACTTCAGCACCCTCTAGGCCGTGACCTAGGAGATTGAGAACTTCTTCTCGGACGTCCTCTAGCTTGAGACCTAGATTCATAAGAACTTGAGCCGCTACTCCCTCTTGTTCTCGTAAAAGACCGAGGAGTATGTGTTCGGTACCGACATAGCTGTGGTTAAGGTTTCTCGCCTCTTCCATTGAGTATTCGATAACCTTTTTCGCGCGAGGAGTTTGTGGGAGCTTCCCCACGGTTACCATTTCGGGCCCACTCTGAACGAGTTTTTCAACCTCAAGACGGATTTTCCGAAGATCAACTTCGAGGTTTTTAAGAACGTTAGCGGCAACGCCACTACCTTCTTTTACAAGACCTAAGAGGATGTGTTCGGTGCCGATGTATTCGTGGTTGAAACGTTGCGCTTCCTGATTAGCCAACTGCATGACTTTTCTTGCGCGATCAGTAAATCGTTCGTACATGGTCTATCTCGTTACGATTTCGTTGTTGATTCTCCCTAACCCGTTAGTTAGTTCTAAAATCAACGTTTCAAATATTAGTCGTTTTTAGTGTTTTAATATGCAGTTGAAAAATTCATCTGCCATTTTGGCCGTGCAGGAGCCCGACCAAACCATCCTACGCAAACTTCACACCATATGGTTGCACTACGGCTACCACTTTTGTGGGGATTTCGGCAAGCCAGAAGCTGGAAAGACAATAATCAAGTCAGGAAATTCTATCTGTTCCAGCAAAATACGGGGATAGGTGCGAACGAACCGAAAAGAGGGAAAAAAAACTCATTGCATTTAAATTTCAATTTCACACCTAAAAGTATGTCAATTGCTTGAACATTTGGTACTTACCTGTCTTTTACGCAACTGAAATGAGCGATTCCGAAGAATCTTGATGATAATCTTCCGAAACCGCTTCCGCCTCCATTTGACGGCTTAATCGGCGTTGTTCGGCGTCTATTTCAAGCCACCACGCATCCGAAACCTCAAGACGACTCATTTCCCGAAGCAAAAGACTGGCCGCTTCAAAACGTTGAGTTTGTCGATACAAACCAGCAAGCAGCAGTAAAGCTGGAGGATCTCGCGGCTCAATTCCTAGCATATCGGTGAGCGACCCTTCAGCGTCGGCGTATTGTTTTGCCAGCATTTGCGCCAACGCCGCTTTGTAAAGGTCACATGCTTCAGGTGTTTCTACTCGGTTCATGATCGCAGGAAGATTTCTCAGATCACGGATTACGAAGAGAATCCAGATAGGAACACCAATCCAAAAAATCAATCCGGCAACCGAAGCAGGCAACCAGTCAGGGTAAATAAAGCGGGCTACAAGGTAAATATTCACAAGCAGAGAAAAGACGATTGCATATGGCAGGGCAGTTAACCGCCCTCTCCACCATATTTCGACAAGACCAGGCCATAAACAAGTGAGATAATAGGTTCCGCTCATGGATTATTCCTACGAAAGTCACCGCTACAAGATCAAGGTGGTTTTCCCGAATCATTCAAAAGTGGCTGCACTAGTAGCATTTTTCATAGTATCAATACTGCTGATATTCCCAAACGGATCGATAAGCCTGGTG
>JADHOA010000137.1 GCA_016779185.1 Rubripirellula sp. | reverse complement strand
CTCAGTGATTTTCGCGAGCAACAATGGGGTGCCGCCGACCGATTGGCAGAGGCGTTGCGTGGGATCGGGAATGAGACACCCGTGAGGTTGATTGATTGCGCTGCTGAACCTCTCGGGAATCTTGCCATCACCTCGCTCGCACCCTCTCCCGATGTTTGGGTAGCGGGTGTACCCGTGATGATGCGGGTGTCTGTGAAAAATTTGGGCAAGCGAGAGGCCAGAAACGTTTTATTGACTCCCCGCCTAATTCAGTACCCGGACGAACCGATTCAGCCAGATCCAGGTGCGTCGTTCAGTGGGAAAGCAGATACGTTGCCGGAGCTGATGATCGATACTTTGGCACCAGGGGAGGAAGTGACGAAAACGTTTCAAGTTTATGTTGCTGAAAAAGGCACTCACGCAGTTGAAGTGCGACTTCCTGCGGACGCCCTCTCGATCGATAACCACCGAGTTTGCACGCTGCCACTCAGTGCTGCTGACCGAGTTCTGATCATTGATGGGGATATCGATGGTGTGGGCGCCTATCATGTTGCGTCTTCGCTTAATCCGGGAGGCCAAGTTGAGGTGGGTGTTCTGCCGGATGTGCAACCGCCATCTTTTTTGAGGTCGATCGATTATGAAACGCTGACTGGCTACCGGGCGGTCTACTTAATCGATCTGCCGGAGATAAGTGACAATGCCGCAGATGCGTTAACCGAGTACGTTCGTCGGGGCGGAGGCCTAGCGTGGTTCTTGGGTGATCGTGTCAACGCAAGTTCCTACAACCAATCGCTCCTTCGCGAAGGTAGGAAGTTGCTGCCAAGTTATTTGGATCAGCCCGTCGCGTTGGCTCCCCGGTTGGAAGGTGGATCTGGAGACGTTCTGTTTGGCGAGGGCGGGCAGCTTTTCGGTCCTCTTTTAGCCGCCGGTGACGGTATCCTTTCTCTGGTGGGTGTGTCGAATAGTTGGGGCATCAATTCGGACGAATCGTCGCCTCGAGAAGGTGGTGATTATCAGGTGTGTTTGAAACGCCGTGATGGGTTGCCGCTTGTGACACAGCATCAATTCGGCGATGGACGAGTGATGACAAGTCTGATGGGACTGAATGGTAACTGGACCAACTGGCCTGGCGACCCCACTTTTGTAGTCTGTCTGTTGCAGAGCAATGCGTGGCTTTGGAGCGCAGCGTCTCCGCCAGTTTCGCGAGACGTTGAATCTCCCTATTTAAAGCAAATGGCTGGCACCGAGGTTTTGCAGCAAGCGACGTTCTTGCCGCCCTCAGTTGTTCCACCGAGGGTGCCGTTTGAAATGGTTGGGAAAGAGCTTGATGCAGCGTCGAGTAAAGGCACCGGAGAATATCTGTTCGAACTGGATCCCGGAGAAATGTTGATTCGAGGTGACGAGCATCTGGACGATGTTTTGTTGCCGGGTCTAGCGGAGTGGGGTTTTCTCGCAGTTGATGGTTCGTCTCGGGTGGTTCCTCAGGCGTCGGTGATTCAGCAGGGAGATGGTGATCTTAGTCGAGCCGATCATGCGTCGATCGTCCAGCAGCTTTCGCCGATCAACGTACGTTTTGTTGAGCGTCGATCATGGAATCAGGATGAGATGGCATCGGGAAGTTCGGCGATGACTTTGTTGCTGATTCTGATGTTGATTATGTTTCTTTGTGTCGAGCAGGGACTTGCTTACTGGGCAAGTTACCACGTGAGTCCAACTGGCAAATTAGCTGGGCCAAGCAGGCCTCGAGCGGTGTCTGGTTCAACACGTTTTACGGGATCAAGTGACGGCAGTCTCTTCACTGATGGATCTCGTGAATCGAGCGACAAGCCTCGGAGCGGGCGACCGCAGGGAGGCTTGGTGTAATGGGGTTCGTGTTATCTCAAGTGGATACAGCGTCGTTTGATGCTTCGCGATTAAATTCGTCGCCAACGGGTGGTTCCGTCGTTAGTTCGGAGGCTGCTGAGATTGTTTATGAGTTCGCTCGGCTTCGATCCCTCGAAGGTTGGTGGGTATGGGCTTTCTTGTTGTTCGGCGTCGCGATACTCCTTCACCTTTTGGTTCGGTTCTATCGTCGCGATGCTGCGGAGCTGTCTGGACCTGTCAGAAATACCTTAATCGGACTGCGTTTGGTGGTGTTGATTGGGGTGATTTTTCTTTTCTGCGATCTGCAGCGCCGCACCGAACGCACGCTTACCCTTCCAAGCGAAGTCGCGGTGGTCATTGATACAAGTCAGAGTATGACGCTTGCCGCCGGAACCGTCGGCGCTGGACCGACCCGTGAGGAACGTGCTGTTGAGTTGCTGGACCAAACCAACCTACTTACCAATTTTGCCGATAACCATCGCGTCAATATTTATTCTTTTGGACAAGAGAGTGAAGCTGATTTGTTGCAAGCGACTGGTCAGGGAACAAAGGCCGGTGGAACGAAGGCCAGTGAAAATCGAGGCGGCGGCGATTCGGGGCAACCTGCGCCGGCAACTTCTGGAGTTCAGCAGGCACCGCCCGCGAAAGTCGGATCGGATATGACCGGGCAGACGCAATCGAATCTAATCGAAACGAGGCGCGATAGCGGCTTGGCGTCGGGTGAGGCAGATGCAGCGTCTTTGCTTGCCGTATTTGCCGCAGGGGCGATCGTCATGGGACTGGTACTATGCCTGCTTTCTTTCGTGTTCGGTTGGTTTCGCAAAGACTGGCTGCTAGGTCGGGCTCTCGGATCGGCTGCGATCTGCCTAGGTTCCGGACTGATTCTCTTGGGTGGGTGCTACGCCGTAGAAACCGAACGTTCCCTCTCCAGTTTGTTGACCGGGCGGGAATGGGCTTTGGCCGATGACGTTTCGGCCCAAGATTCCGATTCACTAGTCGATCCCAAAGAATCAGACGCTGCCCAGTCTGAAACTGAAAGCGTCGATGCGATCAATCGGCGGGATGAATCAGGGAAGTCTTTGGACTGGAAAAGTCAGCTTGCCGCTACGGCATCTCAGAGTCGTATCGGCGATGCGATCCGAACGGTTCTCAATCAACATGATCCGGCAACGCTGGCTGGCGTCGTATTGATCACGGACGGCCAAAATAACGGAGGCAGTGATGTCAACGCTGCACTTTCCGCGGCGAGACGAAATGGAATCTCGTTTTACCCCGTTGGGATGGGGAGTGGAGATGCACCACTGAATGTGCGAGTGGTTGACCTCGACGCACCGCGACGGGTCTATCCGGGTGACAAGTTTACCGTCACTGCAACGCTGCAAGCGAGCGGACCAAGTCCGATTGAAATTGATGTTGAACTACTGGATGGGCTTGAGCCCGTAAACGGAGCAGATCAAACGGCGAATCCACTAACACAGGATGTCATCGAACGAAGAACGATTACTCTGCCGGTTGACGGATCGTTGATTCCGATTCGCTTTGAGATGGAGCCTGAGTCTGTTGGCCGTCGCAGAGTGGCGATACGCTTGCTTCCGCCTAGCGTTGATCAAAATCCCAACGACGATCTTAGTGATGCCAAGTATGAAGTGGTTGCCAAGAAACTAAAGGTTCTGGCAATCGCCGGCGGTCCAACGCGTGAGTATCGCTTCGTTAGAAACCTGTACTACCGAGATCGATCCATCAATTTGGATGTTTGGCTTCAGACCGGTCAGGAGGGAATGAGCCAAGATGCGGATCGTTTACTCAGTCGTTTTCCCGCCAGTGCTGAGGAATTGTTTGAGTACGATGTGGTTGCGATGTTTGATCCTGATTGGACCGCTCTTACTCTTTCGCAGATTGAGTTACTTGAACGGTGGGTCAGTCAGCAGGCGGGTGGTTTAATTCTCGTCGCAGGTCCCGTCTATCATCCACAGTGGATTAAACTTCGAACCGATCCTCGAGTTGCAAAGATTGCTGGCTTGTTTCCCGTCACGTTTTCGACACGCGGTGCAGTGATTGCATCAGGCCGTCAAGGTGGTGAGGCCGCTTGGCCGTTGGAGATGACACAGGAGGCGAGACGCGCAGAGTTTTTGTGGGTTGCGGATGACGCAGACTCTAGCAAGCAGTTGTGGCAAGATTTTTCCGGTGTGTACGACTACGTTGATACAAAGGATGCCAAGCCAGGAAGTAAGGTTTACGCGTACTTCTCGGATCCAACGACGCAGACAGGTGGTAGTCTCCCTGTTTTTCTTGCCAGTCAGTTTTATGGTGCAGGTCGAACCTACTTTCAGGGGAGCGGAGAGTTGTGGCGACTCAGAGGGCAAGGTGACCAGTATTTTCAAAGCTACTTCACGAAGCTTGCCCGATGGGTCAGTGAGGGACGATTGCTCAGAGATAGTACCCGTGGAGTTCTTTTGCTTGATTCGCCCGCAGCGATGGTAGGGGATTCCATCTCGGTTCGAGCGGTTCTTAGTGACGAGCAGTTTGAGCCGCTCGACGTACCAGAGGTTGATGCCAAGATTCTTACTCCCGGTGGAAGGATCGAGGATCTGCGACTTCTGCCGTTGCAGGGTGAACCACGTGCGGGAACCTATGGTGCTCAGTTCGTTGTGCGAGAATCGGGCGATTATGAAGTCCGACTTACCCTGGGTGATGCTTTGAATGAACAGCTTTTGCAGCAGGCACTGCGGGTACGTCTTCCAACCACAGAATTGGAACGGCCGCGACGCAATGATGAACTGTTGACACGGTTAGCGAGTTTATCCAACGGTAAATATTTCCCCATGGATGAGTCTGTCTCTAGCCAAGATGTGGCAACATCGTTGATCCAAAATATCCAGCCTCGACCACAACAGTCGATCTTGCCTGGGACTTATGATCAGGAATTCTTAATTCGGCGAAACGCGGTGCTGATGTGGTTGTTAGCAACATTCTTGACGATGGAGTGGGTGGTGCGGCGACTCCATCGGCTCGCTTGATCTCCCACCATTGACGCGGGATGAATGGAGTTGGTCGGTAATTTCCGAGTGGTTTAACATCACGAAATCGCGTGCGGTGTAATCGCAAATCAGTCTGATTGGCGTTATCGTTTTTTTCCCGGACTTTTCCCGGAGTGCGATCGGATTTTCCACTTCGACATCGGATTCGGCTGCGAATGATCTGCTGGCTTGGATCCGTCGCTCTTCTCTTGAGTCTTTCTTCTGATTGCCGATTCCTTGTTTCGGCAGCGAGTGCGTGATAGGTGGCGAGCCGATGGTTTTGGTATCGGCTCTTTTAAGATCACTTGGCTGGGATACCTCCGGTAGACTCGTTCCGGTTTTTCAGTTCGTCGGGGTGGGAATGACTGGAGAGGTTGTGCGGGCTGTGCCGATCATGAGGCTTGGGGGCGGAGGACGTCGGCGCTTAAGGCGACTGCGGCGTACCTATTAATCGGATTAACGGTGGAACATCTGATCAGGAAAAAGTAGCTGCAGTTATGCGTATTTTGAAGAGTCACCTTGTCGCTGCGGCGATGATCTCGGTTGGTTTATGCACAGACTCCCTCTTCGCTCAACGACCTGTGTTGCCAGGAAGCGGAAGCGAGATTGTTGGGGTCGCGGATGATTTTGAGGATACTGGTTGGAACTACATCCGCCGTGATCCTAAGAGCACCGAGGATATCGACGAAGAGCAGCATGGTCCCATGGGCCGCAGTACCAACGGACGTTGGTATGAGGGAATCAAGCGAGGGCATCCCGATGTGATCCAGCGGGTGGAAACGCCAGAAGGTGGAATTCCTGGCAGTCAGGGAGCACTACTCTTAAGATCAAAGCTCACCGGTATTCCAGGCGAGCCAAGTCGCATCATGAAGCAGGACGACTTTGTTGCGAACGTTCAGTACCGGTTGCGTCGACAAATAGATGTTTCTGAGGTGCCCAGCGTCACGACAAGAGTATTTTTGCCGCCGGTTTCGGAGTGGGAGCAGCGATCAGGACCACATTTCGGTTTTCGCCTAGCGCTTGAGACCACCGCAATGGTCGACAAGGAAGAAGGCTTTGGCATCTTCAAACGAACCGTTCGGGAAATGGGTACCGAGATCTATTGGCCCGGGATGTTTATCGAGTTTGAAAGTAAGGCGAAAACCGGCAAGGAGCATGACTACGCATACCTGCGGATTCGCGGTAATCAGCGTGGTGGCGACTTTAGGGGACCGCAGATTGGTACCACGGGTTGGTGGACCCTTGGGATGAGCGTGACACCTGACGGGATGGTTCACTACTACGCTTCACCAGGCGCGGATGATCTTACCGAAGACGATTACATCGCGAGTCAATTTCCGTATGGCTACAAAGCGGAGCGATTTCGAACCTTCTTTTACAACATCTGCAGTGCTGATGATGGAAAGACTTGGAGCACCTCGTTTATCGTTGACGACCCTAAGGTGTTCATCGTACGTCCAGCGAGTAAGATTGCGACGACTGGATCTGCTGCGAAGTAATCATCGATTGTCGACCGGAGGTAACAGAAGCCGCGTTTGGCAGTCCGCCATTGCTATGGCGTCAAGGTGTTAAGGTTACCGTTCAAGTGACGAAATTATTTATAAGTACATGCTAGGGAAAGTGGGTCACGGCTAGTCTCCTGTCAACGTGCTCTCGTACTATTTGGTCGTCCGGGGCTATCGGGGCGAGCAGTGATGACGAGATTGATCAAGTTTTACAACCGTGACTCTGCGGCTCAGTCCAAAAAATCGGCTACAAGAAATTACGAGTAGCTGAGATTGGGACTTTCTTGCGGTGGTTCTCAAGTCGTCGCAAACGCCGTCACTTCCCTCCTAGGTGGTCAGTCCTGATACGGGGATCTCGCAAGCTTCATGGATTGGATCGTTGATTGGTGGCATTGTCCGTTTCAACCCTAGGCTATGCAGGCTGCACATTCATGGGTCAATCAAATTGCCGTTTACAACACGGTCTGACCTTGCAGCAATGATGTTCTATTGATGCAAGTAGAAGGCAGGTTCGTCTCCCTCAAGGTGTCGATTTTCAGGACACCAAGTTTGTAGGCTGAACGTCGCAGCCTCGTTTTGATTAGCGTCTAGGCGTCGGCCGTAATCGCTGAGTGATCTTTGATGTTCGGACCTGACGGGGCGAACGATCTGCATCCAATCCATCGAGGATCGGATGCATAAGATCCCCAGCGATTACGGCGACAATCGCCCCGTGCTCGGTGTTTTCCTTACATAGCCTGGCGATGTAAGGAATGGGTGTCTTGTTTCATAGTCGTTTTGTCTTGTTCGTTGACTTGGCAGTCAGAACACAACGCGGATGCCATGGGTTTTGGCTGACATGTAACGGAGTAGGATTACGGGCGATCGTCCGCCAAAGAATCTAAGGAAAAATTTGAAAAGTTCGCATAAAGCTGGGAAATCTCGGTTGCGACGTTGTTGGAAGTCAACGCGTTTCCTTTTTTTACCATGTTTCTGATATGATTTCGGCTAACCGTGTCCATCTGGCGGATACGTAAATGGCGGTTGGCGTACCATGAAAATATAGTCGTTTTTAGGTGTTTGAAATGAAAACTCGTCGATTGATGCGATTTTCAGTCATCGTAATTTGCTGGATTTCTTCGGCGTTTTCATACGCCGAGGATTCGGAAGGCTCAGGCTCCGCTGTTGAGCAACCCGCGATGTATGTTCGAGTCGTCGATGAAAACGGACAGCCCAAGGCGATGCAGACCGCCATCGTCGGCTATCAGGGAAAACAAGGAACGCCAAACGAGGGGGTACAAGTGGATTTGGTCGGAGTGGTCCACATTGGGGAGGCTGAATACTATGCCGATCTGAACAAGCGACTCGGTGAATATGAAAGCGTGCTTTACGAGCTGGTCGCACCGGACGGCACGAGAATTCGACCCGAGGATCTGCAGCAGCGACGTTCGCTTTTGGCATCCATGCAGACCGGCATGAAAGACATGCTAAATCTCGAATACCAGCTTGAAAAAATCAACTATCTCGCCGAAAACTTCCGCCACGCGGATATGAGTGCTGACGAGTTCCTTGTCGATATGGAGCGTCGCGGTGACAGTGTTGCAAAAATGGTTGCCAGAATGATGGGGGCCGGTTTGGCTTCGTCGGCGGCATCCGGTGGTGACGCTTCGATGCTGTTTGCGTTTTTCAGCAAGGACCGCTCGAAGTTACTCAAACGATCCATGGCACGTCAGTTGGTGGATGTCGAAACGGTGACCGCTGGGTTCAATGATGCCAACGGCGAAAACACGCTGATTAAGGGGCGGAATGCCAAAGCCTTCAAAGTACTTCGAGAGGAACTTGATGCGGGGAAAAAGCAATTGGCAGTCTTTTATGGCGCCGGCCACCTCGCGGATATGGCTGAAAGACTTGAAAAGGATTTTGAGATGGAAAAAAAGCAAACCACATGGTTGGACGCTTGGGATCTGACCACGAATTAGCTGCTTGGTTCCTAAATTCAGGAATGCCCTCTACATCGCTTCGTTTGAATCTCTCAGTTGCTTGATTTTTAAACGAAGCTGTTTTGATAGAGAACGATGGTGGTCTGGGAGTGATTCGGGGAGACCGTTTAGCTTGGCGGTGACGCGTTCAAGGACTCGAATGCTAAAGATTTCATTTTCGATCAACTCAAGGGCAATATCGACTAGTTCGAGCGTCTGCTCTGCATCCAATTTTGCGTGGTGGATGAGCCGTTCATAATTGGCTCGTTTCTCGGACAGGATCCGGTCTTTTTCCCTGCACTTCACGCAGCGAACACAGTCCGCCTCTAGCGGGAACTGAAGCGTCTCATACCAGTAACGCTGTTCTTGTGCGAAAAAAATAAACGGTCGCTTGCATTCTCGGCAGTGCCGCTTGACGTCGTAATAATGCGTGACCGCGACAGTTGGTTGATTTTGCTTTTTCGTTTCTGCTTTCACTGCCGTGAAAGGGATTCTGCAAGAGGCGTCGGCATGCCAGTGGAGAAAGATACCGCTGATAAAATCCGTTACTGGGTTTAGGCCGGTTCGAATTGGATCTCGCCCAAACCGTGGATGCTCGACGAAGTTCTTAAAATCCTCCGGCTGCCAGTCCGCTGGCTCCTCGGGTGTCACCGGAGGGCGAATCCGCTTCTTCCTCGTCGGGCGGTCGGACAGGTATCTGCGAATTCGCTTCATGCGTTTCCCGTCCGTGCTTTTGCCGTCCGTGCGTTTCTGGCTCAGCGTACTCGCCAGTCTGGCTAGACGCCCGCGAGCAGTTCAGCAGCTGCATCACTTTTGTTCAGAACGTAGTAATGAATCCCGCTGACGCCCTGTCTTATTAGATCGGCGATTTGCTGACGAGCGTGCTCGACACCGATATTGAACTGTTCGGCTTCGTCTCCCGCCCGATTCATCTGACTTTCAAGAGATTGGGGAATGCGAGCTTTGCACATCTGAGCAATTCTCATCGCTTGTTTGAAATTGGTCACTGGGAGTATTCCAGGGACGATTGGTATTTCAATTCCCGCCGACACACAGCGGTCTCGGAAACCGTAGAAGTCGTCGTTGTCGTAGAACAATTGGGTGATGATGACATCAGCGCCGGCATCGACTTTGCGTTTGAGGTTTTCTAGGTCCACCTCGGCATTGGGCGCTTCCTGATGGACTTCGGGGTAGCCAGCAACCGCGATGCCCAGATGCGAGTACTTGGATCGGATGAGTTCTACCAGTTCATTTGCATATCGAAGTCCGCCTTCGGTCGCCTCAAATTGCTCGCTGCCCTTTGGAGGGTCTCCGCGAAGCGCGACGATGTAATCCACCGACTGCTGCGAGGCTTGATCGAGATAATTTTCGAGATCCTCGACCGTTGCATTGACACACGTTAGGTGAGAAGCGACTGGGAGTTTCGAAATCTCTTTGACCTGTTTGAGAACTTCTAGGGTTGTCCCTTGCGTGGATCCGCCAGCACCGTAGGTGCAAGTGAAAAACGCGGGCGAGAATTGCATGAGCTTGCGCACATTTTCGTAAAGCGACTCCAGCCCCGCTTCGGTTTTTGGGGGAAAGAGTTCAAAGGAAATCGGGCAATCTGATTCGTTGTAAAGCGAAGCAAGGCTCATTCTTGTTCCTATCTACTGGCCCGAAATTAGACGCAGCGTGGGAGGTTGTCGACGAAAAATGCGGCTTCGAAAGCCCGACGGGCGT
>JADHOA010000136.1 GCA_016779185.1 Rubripirellula sp. | reverse complement strand
TGTCAGGCTTTTACCAAAGCGATTCACAAACACAGGTGCTTGCTCTCCAAGCGATTCCGTTTTGACATCGCGGTTTCGATATCGAGAATACTTTTTGATGGCTTTGATTGCATAGGATCCAAGTGGACTCATTCGCTCCTTCCGACCTTTTCCACGAACTCTCACCAGGTTTTGCTCGAAATCTAGATCTCCATCCCTCAGTGCGACAAGTTCACTGACTCGGAGTCCAGATGAATACATTGTCTCAAGGATTGCGCGATCGCGGAGACCTGCTTCACTGTTGTGCGAGGGAGCGAGCAGTAATTTTCCAATTTCGCCGTTGGTCAGAACGTGAGGGAGCTTTCGCTGCCGCCTTGGATTTCGAAGCGGCTTTGCGGGGTTTTCACTCGTGATCCCCTGCCTCATCGCGAACCGATAAAAGCTTCGGAGCGAGGCGAGTTTTCGCGATATCGTTGAACGCGCATAACCCGCCTCTTGGAGAGCCGCCTGGTATGCTCGGAGTTCTTGCGGAGAAAGGGCGTTCGGAGGAGGGGTCTGGTCACGTGCCGCCTCAATCCATTCGATCAATCCAAACAGGTCTTCCCTGTAAGCCTTGATCGTCAAATCGGAAGCATTCCTTTCATTTGCGAGAAAACGAAGGAATTGTGCGACGGCCCGACGCATGATTAATGAAAGTCGTCAATTGAGAGACTGTCAAATTCTTGGCTAGCAAGAAAGTCTTCATCCGTTGGAACCGCTTCGCGAATCTTTCGGCTCAGCATTGCAGCGTCATACCAACTGAATTCGATCTCTGGATCAGCTGCAAACCTAGCAAGTTGTCGCAAGGTTTCATCGCGGTTCGTGTCGTCAAAAAGGAAGATGAAACGTTCTTCCCCTTTGACCAACGCGAGAACGTTGATTTCTTGATCCATAGGTGATAGCGTCCGATAGCAAGAAGCTGGCGTTTTTGCGGCGATGTTTTTCGCCTGTCCCGCCTAACATCGGCATACGCGTGGCCAAAAGATGAGAACGCTTTAGTCTCTTCTTTACCTACGCAATGATTCTCGCTTTGCCTCAATCATAAAAGCAAATGGCTCCTTGATTGTTACTTTTTTGTTGACCGTAAAAGACTGACAAATAAGGTAAAGCAAACTTGAAAAGTTTGTTTTTTTTGAAACTGCGACTCAAGTGCTTCTATCAATACCATCCACTTAGGGAAGGTTTCATTTGAAAATGTCCAGTGATATCAATTCATGATCCGAAAAGGTGTTGTCGTCTTCAAATAAAGGTCTGCCAACCTAATCGAGAGACCAGCCATTGCGTGGCGTTCGCTCGAGATAGGGCTGTGCTTCGGGGCAGTTTTTACACTGCATGTTTTTTGCATCCCACTCAATCTTCTTGCCAACCCTAAAGGCCACATTTCCCAAGTGATTGGCTTCGGTAAGCGGGCCTGCGTACGAAAAAGGGCTGCCCGTGCTGCCTTCACCACGACATGCTGCTAACCATTCCTGATGATGACCCGCGGGCGGTGGGTTTCGCAGCGTCGGAGCCTCAAAGCCGGCGAACTGATCTTCGGGCAGAAGCTGGTATTTTCCTTTGTCGTATATCAGCATGCCTTTTGACCCAACAAAAAGCACACCGTTTCCCCATTGAGGAACGACTCCTTTTTTCCAAAGTTCAGGTTTATGAGATCCTTGATACCAGGTCAGTTGCACGGCAGGTTGGTTGCCTCGAGGGCCATACTCGTACACCGCGCTCATTGAAGCTGGGGCAATCTCTGGGTGTGCCGGTGGACCGAAAGCTTCCACGCTACGGGGAGCGTCTAGGTTCAACGCCCAGAACGGTAGGTCATTCCAATGACTTCCTAGGTCAGACATGGTGCCGTTACCAAAATCCCACCAACGGTACCAATTGGGTCCTGGGAAATACACTTCGTGGAATGGTCGTTCTGGAGCCGGGCCAAGCCAGAGGTCCCAGTCGAGGAACTCGGGAGGAGTCATCACGTCATTTGGGCGTCGATCCACAAAAAGGCGATCATTATTTGCTTTGGCATCGGCTTCGGACTGCAGTCCCCATGCGCGAGAGACCCATACATGGACTTCACTGACCGCACCAATGACACCCGATTGAATGAGTTCCACCACTCGATGGTAGTTTGCACCGGCGTGGATCTGTGTTCCCATTTGGGTCGCAACTTTGGCCTCTTTTGCAGCGAGAGTTATTTTCCGGGTCTCTGCGACGTTGTACGCGAGTGGTTTTTCGCAGTAGACATGCTTTCCAAGTTTCAGGGCGGGCATGGTTGCGTAGGCATGGGTATGTTCCGCTGTGCTGACGACCACACCGTCTAGGTCTTTACCCACGGCATCGTAAAGTTTTCGAAAGTCCCGAAATTTAGCTGCTGCGGGAAAAAGTTCCGATGCATTGTCAAGAAATCTTGAGTCCACGTCACAGATGGCTGCAACATCCACCTGATTAGTTGAAGCGAGTGTTCGCAGGTTAGATCCACCGCGTCCACCAACTCCTATAAACGCGAGTTTGATTTTATCGTTGGGGCTAATCGCATTGGACTGTCTGGGAATTGCGATTGCGCTGGTTACCGCTATCGCGGTCGATAAGAAATCACGGCGTGTCGACGGTTTTTTTTGAGGTTGCAAGTTGTTTCCCTCGTGTCAGCGTGTTTAAAAGTACCCTTGCGAAATCACAGGTGATATTACTGCGAATCCAGCGACTCTTGATTGTAACGCTACAGATACCTGCCAATGTAAAAGATGACGCGTTAATGAAGTCTCAACATAAAAAAAGATGAGAAGCAGATTTACTACTTCTCATCTTGGATGAATCATCTGAATGCGTCGTTTGATGATTAGTCATCAGGCTTAGTGCAGGGCGAAGTGGATCGCATCGAAGCCATCAGAAACTTCGACTATCGATGACCCCACTCTACGCACTACCGCCTCGTCGCAAGGATTGACATTTTACTGCGCCGCTGCGAATCGCTCCGCGACGGCATCCCAGTCCACTACATTCCAAAATGCGGTGACATAGTCTGGGCGGCGGTTTTGGTAGTTCAAATAGTACGCGTGTTCCCAAACATCGAGTCCCAAGACGGGGGTACCGCCGATGCCGGCGATTTCTACACCCATTAGCGGGCTGTCTTGATTTGCAGTGCTGCCGACTTTGAGCGTTCCAGCATCAACATAAAGCCATGCCCAGCCGCTTCCGAATCGTGTCGCGGCTGCTGCTGAGAATTGTTCTTTCATCGCATCGAGCGATCCGAATGCGTTATCAATTGCTGCAGCCAAGTCACCGCTGGGCGATCCGCCTTTGCCTGGTCCCATTACCGTCCAGAAAAGTGAGTGATTGGCGTGACCGCCACCATTGTTTCTCACCGCTCCTCGGATCGCCTCCGGGACAGATCCAAGATCACTGACGAGATCTTCGACGGATTTACTTTCTAGGTCGGAGCCCGCAATGGCGTCGTTGACTTTGGTGATATAGGCCTGATGGTGCTTGCCATGGTGAATCTCCATGGTTCTAGCGTCCACGTGGGGTTCGAGTGCATCGTGTGCGTATGGGAGCGAAGGCAGAGAGTAAGCCATGATAGTTTTCATCTCCAAAATTGAGGTTGAATGCGTTTCCCTAGCACCATAGCGGGCAGTTCATGGCACGCAAGTGGAGGATACTATGGCAAACGTGGAAAGCGTGTTCTTTCAAATGTCTTGCCGAGATTTTTTTGGCTGAGCTATCCTTCTTAACACCACTATTTCTCGACCACCACTGCGTCCAGCTTTTCACCATCGCTTGCAGTGATCCGCACTTGGGCTAGTTCACCAACATCAACGGAATGACCAGGTTTGGAGGCAACCAGTATCTCGACAGGTGCGTAGCGGCAACTCGTGCCCCGAAGAATCGTTTCGCGAGACTTGATCAAGTGATTTGAAGTATCCTTTTCCTCGCGTTGATCGGAAGATTGAGGCGGTTGGGTTTGTTGATTCTCGCCGATTGTTGGTTGTTTCCTATTCTCCATCTGTGGAAGTCTTACCGGAGAACTTGACGAACATAATGCTTTCGACGATTCAATTAAAACTTCAAGGTTTTCACCCACAAGGCTGTCGTAGTATTCGCGTCTTAAGTGGTTCTCGACATCGGTCAGGACCGAAACTCGCTCTGACCGCACGGACTTTTCGATCTGATTAGGCATTTCTGCAGCGGGTGTTCCTCGACGTGCACTGAAGGGAAATGCGTGTATCTTCGAGAAGCCTGCTTTCCGACAGGTTTCTAAGGTTTGGTTGAACTCCATTTCTGTTTCCCCCGGAAAACCAACAATGATATCCGTCGTGATTGCCGGTTTTTTCAGCGACTCGCGAACCAGCTGGCATCGATCAAGGAACATTTTTGTCCCCCAACGACGTCGCATCCGACGGAGCACACTGTCGCTACCGCTTTGCAGGCACAGATGAAGATGCGGAACAATGCGTTCTCCGTACTCCTTTAGAACCGATATCAATTCTTTTGTGACTTCTGTCGCTTCGATACTGCTGAGTCGAACGCGAAAATCACCCGAGATTTCGCACATATCGCGTAACAGGTGCGCCAAGCGGATCCAGTTTTCTCTTGGTTGATTCCGGTTCCAATCTACTCCGTAGTGACCGAGGTGGATTCCCGTTAAAACGACTTCGCGGTGTCCCGATTCCGTCAATCGCCGGACTTCATCAAGAATGTGATCCTGAGGGCGGCTAGTCAGTTGCGGTCGCACATGCGGAATAATGCAATAACTGCATCTTAGTAAGCAGCCATCTTGTACTTTGACATACGCGCGATGCCTGCCGGAAAAACCGTCTAGGCCCGTTGGAACATCGATGACACCAAACCGTGACATGAGGTCGGGTAATTCACGCTTGTCCTCGATTACTTCAACCACTCCGGGCAGCTTTGCCACTTCGTTTGGCGCTCGGGTTGCATAGCAACCCATCACAACTATTTTCGCATCGGGATTATCACGGTGCATTCTTCGCACGACTTGCCGACTCTTTGCGTCACCTTCGTTCGTAACGGTGCAGGTGTTAACAATGCAAAGGTCAGCAGATTCATTTTCGCGGCAGTCTTCATAGCCAGCTCGCTGCAATCCTTGTCGGACCAGCTCGGTTTCGTATTGGTTAACCTTGCAACCCAGCGTTGCGACTCGAATTCTTGCGCTCATAAACCTGATGTACTACTTAATCTTATCGCTGATATTTTGCTGAGAACGTCTTGTGTTTTTTAGTGAAGTTCCTTGACGTTTCCTTGATTTCACCTTCATTCAACTGCAGGTTCGATCATTGCTGACATGCTGCCTTTGCATCGAGCGACCAGTTCGTCTTTTCCGAACGCATGAATCTGATCTCTTTTTAATTCGGCATGCTCCAGCGTGGTGGTCAAGCAAATCGCTTTTCCTAGTTGATCAACCTCGCGAGCAATTTGGAAGCCGGTTTCGATGGGCAGTCGGAAGAGATGCTTCATCATCAGCACGACATAATCGTAACTGTGCTCTGCATCATCGAGAAGGATCACATGGTACCGAGGCTGCTTGCGCGATTGGTCGAGATAACTGGTTTTTGAGTCTTCGCTCGTTTTCGTCCTATTTGATGCTTGCGTGGGCATGGTGCTTGCGATTCCTTGCATCTCGATCGCGGTCTGTAGAAACTCGTATCCAGTAATCAGCTTGATCCCTCGTTTGCAGGATCAATATCGTACGAATCCGTACCTTCCCCAAAGGTCAATATTCTACCTCGAACTGACAGCGGATGTTGAATGAACGTCATGAGTTTTCTAGGAGTTCATTCCTCTCGTCATGCCAGCGGTCAATCGATGAAGTTAGTACTGGATTTGGGGATTCTAAACCTTAAATTTGGGATGATTGCATGTTTTTGTTTGCCTCGGAAAATCTAAGCTAACGTTCGCAGAAAGACTCAGGGCATACCGAAAGCGGGTGGTGCTGTATATTGTAGCGCCGCCAGCGAGTAATCGTCAGATCTTGATTTCAAAGGTCAGGTTGGCAACCAGCCTTTGAAGACAATGGGCCGACGGTCTATCTGCTCTGTTTTGACCGTGTTTTTGAGGTTTTTGATCGCAAAAGCAGGTGTACTAACTCAATCATTTGGATCGGTAAGGAATCGACCATGGCATCTTTTTCGAAAGTACTGGACACCCTGAAACTTGCCACCGATCAACACTTAGATGAGCTGGTGGAGTGGTTGAAAATCCCGAGCATCAGCAGTAGCAGTGAGCGAAAACTGGATATCCAGAAAGCCGCTGACTGGGTGGCAAGTAAACTTGCTAACGCAGGGCTCTCTGTTGAACTAATTCCTACTGAGCGTCATCCATTTGTCTACGCTGAAACCGATCCGGTTCCAGGTGCTCCCGTCGTCCTTGTCTACGGGCACTATGACGTTCAACCGGTGGAACCTCTTGAACAATGGATCTCCGGACCTTTTGAGCCCACCATTCGCGACGGCAATCTCTACGCGCGGGGGGCGACCGATGACAAAGGGCAGGTCCTAACTCACATTCAGAGTGTTTGTGAATGGCTATCCACCGATTATTCGCTACCCCTGCAAATTAAATTTCTCATTGAGGGCGAGGAGGAAGTTGGCAGCGAAAGCTTGGAAAGACGCTTGCCGGAATTAAAAGATCGCTTGGCATGTGATTGCGTTGTCATAAGCGACAACAGTCAGTACGCCGATGGACAGCCCGCCATCACCTACGGTTTGCGGGGAATTGCGACCTACGAACTTTCCGTACAAGGTCCCAGCCAGGATCTTCACAGCGGCTCATTTGGTGGTGCGGTGATGAATCCTGCGATTGCACTCTGTCACGTGCTGTCGTCGATGGTAGATTCCGAAGGAAGAATACAGGTTCCTGGATACTATGATCGTGTACGAGCGCTTGCGGAAACTGAACGCGAACAATGGCGGAAACTGCCACAGACTGATGAAGCGTTTGCCGGGGCGATTGGAGTGCCCGAGTTATTCGGTGAGGCTGGATATTCCACGGATGAGCGTCGCTGGGCTAGGCCAACCTTTGATATCAACGGGCTGACCTCAGGGCATCAGGGCGAGGGTGTCAAAACCATTATCCCAGCGTCGGCTTCGGCAAAGTTCAGTTTTCGACTCGTTCCCGATCAAGATCCCGGTGAGTTAACACATTCAATTAACCAACATCTCGTTGGCAATATGCCCAAGGGGGTAACTTGGACGCTCACCCCTGATCACGGAGCACCCGGGATGCTGGCGTCGACCGAGAGCAAATTCGCTCAGGCAGCAAAGGAGGCCATTGATGAGGCTTTTGGCGTTGAGCCTGTTTTGATTCGTGAAGGCGGATCCATTCCCATTGTCACGCGTTTTCAAGAAGTGTTGGATTGTGATTGCCTACTGTTGGGATGGGGATTATCCGATGATAACGCACATAGCCCGAATGAAAAATTTCGAATCAAAGATTACCATCATGGCATCCTTGCATCCGCGGTGCTGTGGGACAAAATTGGTAAGCTTTAAACTCGGAAATTAGTCAAATCTCTACAAGTCAGACCGTTAGATGCTTGATCGTAAATTTATTCTGCAAAATGTTGATGCGGTTCGCTCCAATTGTGAAAAAAGGGGAGTGGCTTGCGATGTGGATCGTATTGTTTCGCTCGATTCGCAGCGTCTAGCGTCTTTGCAGCTCGCTGAAGAGTTGAATCGACAAGCAAATGAAACCAGCAAGCAAATCCCCAAAACTCCCGATCAAGACGCTCGGAATCTCTTGATTGAGCAAGGCCGTGAACTGAGGCAAAAGAAAGAAGCGGCCCAGCAACAACATGATCAGTTGGATCAGGAGATTCGTGAGTTGATTTCCGCCATTCCTAATATGACCCACCCTGATGTTCCCGTGGGAGGTGAAGACGATGCGGTGGAGATCGCTTTTGGTAATCAGCCAGTCAAACCGTTGGATTTTCGAGCATTGGATCATGTTGACCTAGGTGCCAAACATGACTTGTTCGACTTCGACGCGGGAGGTCGCGTCACAGGCGCTGGATTTTATTACTTAAAGAATGAATCGGTGCATCTTGATCTCGCTCTGCAGCATTACGCAATTCGATTTCTATGTGATCGTGGCTTCACTCCTATGACGACTCCTGATTTGGCATTAACGTCAATTTTGGAGGGTATCGGATTCACGCCGCGTGGTCCAGAAACTCAAATTTACAGTATCGAAAATACCGAGCTAAATCTTGTCGGAACCGCTGAAATTACGCTGGGCGGTATGAATGCTGGGCAAACTCTCTCTGCGGAAGATCTCCCACTGCTCTACTGTGGACTGAGTCATTGTTTTCGCACCGAAGCAGGCGCAGGCGGTCGAGCTTCGAAGGGACTTTATCGGGTCCACCAATTCACAAAGGTCGAGATGTTTGCATTTACGCTCCCTGAGCAAAGTGATGAAATTCACCTGAGGCTTAAGGATCTCGAGTGCGAGCTTTTTGATTCACTCGAGATTCCCTATCGAGTGATTGATACAGCGAGTGGTGATTTGGGCGGTCCAGCTTATCGTAAGTTTGACCTAGAGGCTTGGATGCCCGGACGCGGCGAGCAAGGCGAGTGGGGCGAAGTAACCAGCACCAGTAATTGCACTGATTATCAGGCGCGACGTCTCAATGTTCGATTCAAAAGACAGGGGCAGAAAGGTACCGAATTTGTCCACACGCTCAATGGAACAGCTGTCGCTACGGGACGCGCAATGATTGCCATCCTCGAAAATCATCAACGCGCAGATGGATCAATTAATGTTCCTACTGTTCTTCGGCCATGGGTTGGTAAAGATCTGATCGGTTAGCGACCCTCTAGCAATGAATCGCAACACCCCTTCTTGGGCTATTTCGCATGTCATCCCCGACGCAGGCATTGAATCATCTGGTGTTAGGGCTTGGACAGTGTTGTATCTCTTTGTTCCATAGGTCGTCATTTCCGTCACCTAACATCAGGCTCTAGGGTTCTCTTGCATTGCACACTTCGTTTTCAGGCGTTTAGCGATCACGCTTTGATGGAAACAAGTGGATAGACGACGGGTCGGTATCGTACGTTTTTGATAAAACTGCGTGATGCTCTGCACTTGAATTGGTGTCAATGATGACGATTATAACCAATGCGCTAGATGATCATTTTTCTCACCATTGCTTCTTTGACGCGATGGATTTTGTGACCTATCTATTTTTTGTTGCCAAAGTTTAGTGATTGGTAAATCAGTGAGATTTTTGACGCTGATCTTGGCGACCGATTTTTGTCACAACGCATCTCTGAATTTGATCACTACGGAGTCCTCATGTCGTCTGCGATCTCCATACTATTAGTGGATGATGATTGCCATCTGAGTGAATCAATGGCTGACTGGCTGCGCGACTGCTCTCATTATGTTTCAACCGCCTCATGTTTACGTGAAGCAAAAGAGTTGCTGCTGCAAAACAAATTTGAACTGGTGATCACAGACTTGCGACTTGGTAATGAGGACGGCTTTGATCTCATTCGGCATCTTCGGCAGCGTTATTCTGAAACCGCAGTCTTGGTGATGACCGGCTACGCAACGCCAAGCACAGCGGTCGAGGCGATTCAAGCTGGTGCGTTTGACCTTTTGACCAAACCTATCATTGATGAAGAACTGTTGTTGTCGATACAACGCGCGATCGAAATGCGCGAAATTCATCAAGAGAATAAAAGATTGAAAGAGAAAATAGATCGCCGATCCGGACTCGAGAATATTCTCAGCCACGATTATCGAATGCTGAAGTTATTCGATATGGTTGATAGTGTCGCAGATGCTCGTGCCTCCATTTTAATTACCGGAGAAAATGGAACCGGAAAAAGCATGATTGCTAGAGCGATCCATGCCAGAAGTTCCAGAAGAAATGGACCTTTCGTTGAAGTCGCTTGTGGAGCATTGCCGGATACCTTGCTCGAGAGTGAGTTGTTCGGGCACGTTGCCGGTGCATTTACCGGTGCAAGTCATGACCGGATCGGGAAATTCAAGCAAGCTGATGGAGGAACACTATTTCTTGACGAGATCGGAACCGCAAGCCCCGCAATGCAGGTAAAGTTG
>JADHOA010000135.1 GCA_016779185.1 Rubripirellula sp. | reverse complement strand
ACTCGAATCCTCCAAAACCAACGTTTCCGCTGAGCACTGCATCAAATGAATCAATATGGCTGGCTGCTATTTTTGGTATCACCTGCAATCTAACCGGCCCCCCCAAGGAAGGATTGATTCATCATGTCCGGCATAAGATTCGTTTCGACTGGGAAAAACATAAAGATGGTCACGGCGGGCCAAGCTTTAGTTTTCCGCAGCATTATTTGCATTCGAAGGAATACACTTACAGCGTGCCACATGAGGGCGACCATACAGCTTGGCACGAGACCTCGTTGCTTCGTCAATGGAATGGGAAAGTCTGGTAATCCCATCTAGCAAGCCCCAGTAATCCTAGCAAGAACGCCAATCTACTTCCAATCACATGCAAGCCCTATAATAAAATAATTGCTCGCCGACGAAGCGAGCACTCGTGTTCCTCATAGGTTTCATTCATGACACGCGTTTACCACTTTGCCTGCTTGTTGCTTCTCAACTCCTGTTTCAATGGGACCACAACCCAATCGCAACAGAACTTGCCCACTCAAGAGCCGACTGCAGATGCACAGGTTTCTGCGAATCTGTCGGCGAGAACTTTTCATCAAGGCGTACCGATGGGAAGTCTCAAGAAGGGAGTGTTTGTCACCAGCCAGATTTACCCGGGAACCTCACGTGAATACAGCGTCTATATCCCCGATCAATACAAACCTGACCAAGCTGCCAACTTAATGGTTTTTATGGATGGATCCGGCTATTCGAATCCCAAAGGTGCATTTCGAGTCCCAATTGTTTTGGACAACCTCATCCATCAAAAAGAGATACCAGTAACGATTGCAGTCTTTGTGAATCCCGGCACGATCGCCTCAACCATCGATGGCGCCAGCAACCGCAGCAACCGCTCTTTCGAATATGACTCGCTAGGCCCAAGATACACGGAATTCCTGATCAAAGAATTCCTTCCTCAAGCCCTTGATGGACTGAACGTTTCTGCTGACCCAAATGATCGAGCCGTTTGCGGCATCTCCTCAAGCGGGATCTGCGCGTTTACCGTCGCGTGGGAACGCCCTGATGTGTTTGGCAAAGTCATGAGCCACATCGGAAGCTTTACCAATATCCGAGGTGGCTGGGAGTACCCTGGGCTAATTCGAAAAAGTCATTCAGACCCCAAGCCAATCAAAGTCTATTTGCAAGAAGGTAAAGATGACCTGAGCAACCTGCATGGCAACTGGCCTCTTGGCAACCAAGACATGGCTGCTGCTTTACAGTTTGCTGGTTATCACTATCGCTTGGAAATGACCGAGGGCGGGCATAGCGGCAAGTGGGCGGGCGAAGTATTTCCAGAGGCAATGAAATGGCTCTGGAATCCCGACGCAGAATCGACTCACCTACCCAACCCTCAAACAAAGCCAGATTGGAAGCCGCATCCTGACGCGATTGCGCAAGAGGGCATCCCGCGCGGCACTATAGAACAGATGCCTGAACTGATCTCGGAAGTCTTTACCGGAACGAAAAGAAACTGGTGGATCTACACCCCGCAGCAATACGATGCAAGCCGTCCTGCCGCCTTAATGATTTTCCAAGATGGCGAACGAATGAAGTCTGAATCTCGATGGCGCGTTCCCATCGTGCTAGACAACCTGATCCACCAAGGTGCGATTCCCCCCGTCATTGCTGTGTTTATCAATCCCGGCCAGAGTGTTGACAAGCCGCGAAGCAACGGCAAATTTTCGAATCGCGGACTCGAATACGATTCACTCGGGGATCGTTACGCTCAATTCTTAATCAAGGAAATCATTCCAATTGTTGAATCCAAGTACAACGTCTCAAAAGATCCGGCCATGCGAGCGATTGGGGGCTCTAGCTCGGGCGGAATTTGTGCTTTCACAGCAGCATGGGAGCGGCCAGATAGTTTCGGAAAAGTGTTCACAAGTGTCGGCAGCTTTACTCACCTTCGTGGCGGGAATCTCTACCCTGCTTTGGTGCGAAAGACAGAGCGCAAGCCGATCCGCATCTACATGGCGGACACAAGCGGCGACGTCGACAACGCTTTTGGTAGCTGGCCAATTGCAAATCAGCGGATGGCCTCAGCCTTGAACTATATGGGTTACGATAGCCATTTTGAATGGGCGGAAGGTTACGCACACAACGCTGACTTTGGCAGTTACAAATTCCCGGATGCAATGCGATGGCTTTGGCGCAATGAAAAACATCAACCAGTGATCAATACAAAAGATGATCTTGGAGGCGACCTGACGCTCTTGGACCTCCTGATTCCCAACGAGAACTGGGAACTTGTGGCTGACGAACTCGGGTTTGCCGATGCACTATGTTCTGACCTCGACGGCAACCTGTTTTACTGCGACATGCGCGCACCTGCGGTCATTCGACTCAACCCAGAGACCGGTGAGCAAACCGTAGTGTGCACCGAGTCTGTGAGCGGCCTGGAATTCAATCCCGACCAAAGCCTACTCTTCGCCTGCCAAGGATCAAAAAACCGCATCGTCTCCATCGACCCAAAAACCGGATCGGTAAAATCCGTGACCCAGGGAGTCAAACCGAATGATCTTGCCGTCACCAAAGACGGCTACATTCTGTTCACTCAGACAGGCAAGTCCGAAGTTGTGAGAGTCGATCCTTTGACCGGTGAGACCACCGTGGTGGATCATGGGATTAGCAAACCGAACGGAATTGCTTTATCCAATGATGGCGGCACCCTTGCGGTTTCCGATTACGGTGGAACCCACACATGGACGTTCCGTGTCAACGCAAAGGGCGAACTAGACGCAAAAATGCCAACCATGCCGATGCGACTTCGCATCAATTCAGAAGGCCAGTTTGCCTTCAACGAAAAGCCGGACTACTTGCCCACGAGCCGTGGCGACGGAATGGCGGTGGATCGCAAAGGACGATTTTACGTTACGAGCGAGCTCGGCGTGCAAATTTTTGATCCCACAGGGCGACCCTGCGGACTACTTCCCAAGATCGATCAGGACCAACCTCTAACCACCTGTATTCTCGCGGGCCGCGAGCATAGCTGGCTTTATATTGCTCATGGAAAACGGATTTACAGAAGACAGCTAACCATCGACAAACATTAGTCTCCGCAAGTGCAGCACTTGCCATCTCTCAATACTGTGACGTAACAAAATAATTCCTGATCTGTTTGATTCACAGGCAGAGCAAAAGTCGCAGATACTGGATAAGTGGAGAGAGAGCATGAAGTTGTGGAAAGTGTTAAGTTTGGCGGCCGCCATCGCGGTTCATGGTACCGCGGGTGTCAAAGGTGCTGACATTGTTGACACAGCCGTTTCTGCCGGGCAGTTCAAGACGCTGGTCGCTGCGGTTCAGGCTGCAGAATTAGTCGAAACCCTGAAAGGTAGCGGCCCCTTCACGGTTCTCGCCCCGAGCGATGACGCATTTGCAAAGCTTCCTGAAGGCACTGTCGCTGAGCTGGTAAAACCAGAAAACCGAGCGAAGCTCACAGCAATTTTAACCTTCCACGTTATCCCAGGGAAAGTTCTTGCAAAAGACGCACTGGGAGCGGGTGGCGGAGTCACGGTCAACGGACAGAAGATTGACTGTGAACTTGATGGGGGCCAAATCATGATTGAAAACGCAAAGTTAGTCACTGCCGACATTGAGTGCGATAATGGGGTCATCCACATCATCGACCAGGTGATTATGCCAGAAGGAGGCTCGATCCCGGAAGTCGCAGCGGCTGCCGGAACATTCAAAACCCTTCTTGCTGCGGCAACTGCCGGTGGTCTCGTCGAGACGCTCAGCGGTGATGGTCCTTTGACCGTTTTTGCACCGACTGACGAAGCGTTCGCGAATCTTCCCGAAGGAACCGTTGAATCCCTCCTCAAGCCAGAAAATAAATCTCAGCTGGTGGACATCCTGACCTACCATGTGGTTCCAGGACGGATCTATGCTGCCGATGCACTCAAGGCAGGCCGAGCAGCAACGGTGCAAGGAGGTTCAGTTCAGATAAAAGCTGGCAGCGATGGAGCGAAAGTCAATGCAGCCAGCCTACTGGTTACCGACATCGATGCCTCCAATGGTGTCATCCACGTGATTGATCAAGTGCTACTTCCAGCCGAGAAAAAGGCCAGTTGCCGCCAGATGATTCACGGTGCAATCGCAAAGGGAGTGCCGATGTACAACTCCGGTCATCACGGTGCCTGTGCCGATCTTTATGAAGACACCCTTGTATCGGTCATGGAAATGACTTCCGATCCGCATCTGCGATCGAGCATGCACGCGGCGATCACCAAGGCACGTCATCAGCGATTTGCGTCTCGAAAGGCATGGACGCTGCGACATTGCATGGACCAGATGGCCGTCATGCTGCCGTAACAACGAGTTGCATCGCTTCTTTGCAGGTCGTTAGTCACGCAAGCGAAATCGTTACTGATCTTAGATCCCTTTTCACTTACGGAAAGTTTGTTCGGGTAAAGAGCGAAACAACAGAATAAAAATACTGCGGATTCGTAAATTCGCACCCCTGCCCCAAACTCTGCCTCGCAGGGTTTGGGGTATTTTTTTGCAATTGTCGATGCAAGCCTGAGTTCGGGTAATCCCTGAAACGTTGCTCAGCTTCAACTCGTAACCAATCGCTGCCTCCCCCTCGGCGCCGACTAATTCTCGAGGTGCACTAACCCGCTGAAGTGCACTAACCTGCTAAAGCGGATCCGTTGCCAAACTCTGCAAGAAATGCCCCGCATCAAGATCACGAATTCAAGTAAACTCTTTATCACGAGTCATCTCCGAAGAAACAATTCCGTCGAATGGCTGCTGGAAAGATTGTCACATCAACTCGAGCAGTCATTTCGATTTGGAATAACGGCTATCCAAATCCCCGATCAAGCCTGACGCATGAAAGCTCCCGAGAATCACTGTTCCATGAGTCTACAGCTTTGCAACCGAATCATAATTGGATCACTCTGTTGCATCCTCTCCCTGACTTTTTTGCAAACAGCTGCCTTAGCAAAACGTCCCAATATTCTGATTGCGATCTCTGACGATCAGTCATTCCCGTATGCATCGGCCTATGGAACCGCTGGAATTCAAACACCGGCTTTTGACCAAGTTGCCAAGCAAGGCGTTCTCTTCCATTCAGCTTTCACGCCGGCTCCTGGTTGTAGCCCGATGCGCGCGGCCTTTCTAACGGGACGAGAGATCTGGCAAATCGGAGCGGCCGGTACCCACGCGAGTGACTTCCCTCGAGTCCTTCCGGTGTTTACCGAGCAATTGGAAAAGTCTGGTTATCACGTGGGAATGACAGGCAAAGGCTGGGGACCCGGACGCGCTGCGGATTGGCCGCACAATCCTGCTGGTCGCAGTTACTCAAAAGCCAAAATGAAATCGCCAGGCGGCATTTCATCCACTGATTACGCAACGAACTTTGAGCAATTCCTTCGTGAACGAAAAGACGATCAACCGTTCTGTTTTTGGTTTGGCGGACACGAACCGCACCGTTCATTCCAACCCGGCATAGGAGAGTCCCAAGGTATCGATCCAAGTGAGGTGCATCTGCCAAAATTTTTACCGGATTCTCCTGAAGTACGGTCCGATGTTGCAGATTTTATTTTTGAGGTGCAATGGTTTGATTCACATTTGCAACGAATGCTCAACCATCTTGAATCGATTGGTGAGTCGGAAAACACTTTGGTGATTGTGACGAGCGACAACGGTATGCCATTCCCTCGAGCGAAGGCCAATCTCTACGAATACGGGATCCACATGCCGCTTGCGATGTGCTGGCCGGCGGCCTGGCCAGCGGGTCAGCAGGACCATCACCTTGTAAGCCTAATCGATGTTACGAGAACGATTTTTGATGTTGCCGAGGTTTCTCCGCAGCAAGCAGATCAATTGACCGGAAAAAGTCTTTCTGCCGCACTTCGCCAAAGTAATGACAAAACCGTCGAACGTCGAGTTTCGGTCTTTAGCGGACGAGAGCGCCACTCGTCTTCAAGATTCCATTCACTAGGCTATCCATCTCGCTGCATCCGAACCGATACCTATTTATACATCCGCAATTTTGCACCGGATCGATGGCCAGCTGGCACTCCACAAAAATATGCAAGTGCAAAATTTAATCTGAACAATCAATTGGTTAGCGGTACCCTTGGTCCAAAAGATGGCGGATACCACGATATTGATGACGGCCCAACACTACAGTGGATGATCGCCAATCAAGGTACGGTTAGTGTCAAACAATTACTGGATGCTGCCGTTGCAATTCGTCCGGCCGAAGAACTCTACAACATTCAAACGGACCCAGCCTGCCTCCACAACTTGGCATCGCAGATCGACCACCAGGATGCTCGGTCATCGCTATCGAAGACACTGGATGAGTACCTTCGGCAAACGGGAGACCTGAGAGTCACCGACCCGCGAGCGGCTGACCAGTGGGAGATGTATCCTCGCTACAGTTCTCTTCGGTGGTTCCCAGAACCGGATTGGTGGTCGAATGAAGAGAAACGCGTTCCCGAGCAACCTTGGCTTGAAGAAAAACGCCCCCGCAGTGAGTAAACCACTGCCCCTCAATACGTGCGACCTATTTCTTGGCACGCCGAGGCGACGTGCCGGTTCTAAACGCGAATTCTTGTGCCTTTCAACCTTCCTGCATTAGCGAGCTTCATCCGAAATACAGTAGAGGTGATCTATCGTTCTCAGGTAGATCTTGCCATCCGCAATCGCTGGACTAGCCCAAGACATTTGATCCAGTTCGTTTACCGATACCGTCTCTAATGTGTCCCCAGGCTCGATGACGTGCGTATTACCGCTTGCATCGAGCGAATAGACATATTGCTTATCGGTCCAGGGGGACGCCCAAAATGACTTAGCGCCTCGGACACGCGACTCATAAATCTTTTCACCACTCTCTGCACTCACGCACGTCACAATCCCTGCCTGTCGCTGGAAAAAGTACAGAAAGCCCTGACAATGCACTGGCGAAGCCATCTGGATGCCCGAGTCATCCATTCTCCACCTCACAAAAGGTCCCGACATTGCATCCTCTGGCAGGGTCAGGTCCCCGCTGCCTCCTGGAGTGATGCAGTAAAGCCGCCCTCCACCATCATCGGCACCGCCCCGATTACGAAACTCATTTCCAATGAATAACTGATCACCTACAGCGATGGGTGTCGCTGAACTCCTTCCCTTATCCATATCGATCGACCAAAGTAATTCGCCACTTTCTAGGTCATACGATCGGTAGATCATTCCACCGAGTATCAATTCTTTGCGAACCGAGTTACTCCAGATCATTGGACTGCTGTACTGACTTTTTTCATCGCGGTTCACCTTCCAATTTTGCTCACCTGATTTTGCGTTCAGGCAAATCACGAACGACTGCGATTCGTTATCAACCTGCACGAACAAGCGATTTTGGTCGACCGCAATCGAACTCGCGGTCCCCCAGCCAGCACGCATCTCATAAACACCGAGATCTTGTTGCCACAGCAGTTCACCTTGCATACTTAGACAATAGATGCCATTCATTCCAAAGTACGCGTAGATTCTTTGCCCGTCGGTAGCTGGAGTTTCAGTGGCGTAAGTATTGGTTGTGTGACGTGGGATCGGCGGCTTTCCCGTCTTCACGACACTACTCCATTTTTCCTCTCCACTTTCTCGATCCAAAGAGACCACACGATACTGATATACCACCTTCACTAGATCATCACGATCACGGCCATATCCACCGTTGTAATTTTCTGGTTTAGTTGCACCTGCACGATCCGGATCCACTGGAACCGCTTCGGTGTAAATCACTTGATCCTGCCACACCAACGGTTGTGACCAACCTTCTCCGCTCGTCTTAATTTTCCAACGAATCCCCTCGGCTTCATTGTCAACATCCTTCCACCTCATTGGTAAACGCGAAGTGGAGGATGCATCCTGATTTGAACCGCGAAATTGCGGATAGTTTTCGGCATAAGATTCGATGGCGAAACCAATGATCACACACCAAGAACCCAACAGAAGTCGAGAGAAAACGCTTTGCATCTTTATCCTCAATTGATCGCTTCACATGCATAAAAAAACCCCTCCGCCAGACGAAGCGGAGGGGCGATGTTGATCTCGATGGGTTACATCTCGATTTCGTAACCTTTCCGGCTTTCCCGACCAAGGAACGAATTCGCTTCTGGATCGCCGATGATCTCTCGTCTGCTTGGATCCCACTTTAACTCTCGTCCTAGACGAATCGCGATGTTCGCCAAGTGACAAGTCTCCAGCATTCGATTGTGCGACCAAACGTCAGAGATTGGCTGAGTTCGGGCCACCATTGCGTCAATGAAGTTGGCAGTGTGGTTTTCGCTTACAGGACCTCCATAGACATCCTCAACTGCGCCTTCAGGAAGCGGTTTCTGTGCGAGATCCTCAACCGGCTTACCGGTGATCTTGCCGCGGTTAACAAAGAAACGTCCCTTCGTGCCTTCAAAGAGAATTCCATTATCACCTTCGCTGGTAATGACAAGCGGAATGTCACCAGGCATGTTGGCGACAATCTCGAACTTTGTCGGCGAGTTGTACTGATCGGCAACCGTGGGGTTCCCATTCTTGTACTCAACCGGCAACGAGAAACTCGATGGAGTGATTTTACTAGGCCCGGTCTTATCGGCACCGAGGGCCCATGTGGCAATATCAACATGGTGAGCCCCCCAGTCATTCATCTGACCGCCGGAGTATTCGTACCAATTTCGCCAAGCGTAGTGGCAATTCGTGTAAAGCGGTACACCACCACCATAGCCAGTTCGCATTTCCGGCAAGGCCCGGTAAGGCACCTGCGGAGCAGGGCCTAACCACTGATCCCAATCTAGGCCTTCGGGTACATCGATCGCAGGAATAACCGGCGAAGCGGTTGCACCACCGATTCCGCAAGTCACTTTCTGAATCTCACCAATTCGCCCATCTCGGATCAATGCAATCGCTTGGAGAAATCTCTGACTGTTCTCCGTTCTCTGCATCGTACCAACCTGACAGACTCGCCCGGTCTTTTTGACAACCTTCTCGATTAACTTGCCTTCATCAATCGTTAAGGTTAGCGGCTTTTCGCAGTAGACATCCTTTCCAGACAGCATCGCCTCGACAGCAACTTTTGTGTGCCAGTGGTCGGGCGTCGCGATCATGACCGCATCAATGTCATCGCGATCAAGAATTTTTCGGTAGTCGCCATAGCCTTCCGCCTCTTTGCCGGTTCGCTCTTTGATTTTCCGAAGATTATCCCCTAGGACATTGGCATCCACATCAGCAAATGCTGCAAAGTCAGCAAACTTGGTTGACTTGCTGGTGATGGTCCAACCTTGGTTACGAAGCCCAACCGTTGCGAAGACGGGTCGTTCGTTGGGGGAGTCCTGCGCGCGGGATACACCCATTGTTGAACCAAAGAAACCAATTCCCGCCACAGCGGAAGACTGCTTCAAAAAACGCCGTCGATTCAGTGGCTGTCTCATAAAACTCCTCTAAAGGCTTGTAGTCGCGACTGCAATAATCGCTGGAAGGATCAAAAAACTTTTTAAATTAGCAAGGTGGGAAACTAACTAAATTTGCTCACTGCATTAAACCAGTTCCATCATACCCCATCTTTCAATGAACCGCGCGGTTCATTTGCCGAGGTCTTTAAAACGGTCATAATTCTGGTTTAGCGGATGCTGATCCGTATTGCCATGGATCATCGTCTCAGTCCATTCGGATAACCGTCGCCCCAAGCGTCGACAAGCTTCTTGAACCCGATCCTCATCAGGCGGGCCAGCTCCAATCGCTCCATAATGAGCAGAAAAGCGAACCCCTGAATAATCGGTCAGACCAAAAACCAAAAATCCATAGTTAATGAGAATGGACAACAACGACATGCACGTCCACTCTTGGCCGCCGCCCCAAGCCCCAGCGGAAGAGAAGACACACCCAATTTTCCCGTCTCGCTTGCCCCAGTTCTCAATGGGCTGCTCATCCCACCACTGCTTCATTTGCCAACTAACGCATCCGTAATTTGTTGGCGAACCGAGTGCGATTCCCTCGCACCACTGGAGATCCAAGTGGTCGGCCTCTTCGATGCTCTTTAGACGCACTTGGGCATTGTCTAACTCGGATGCACCCTCAGCAACCAACTCAGCCATCCGCCGCGTATTGGAAGTATTTGAATGATAGAGAACTAAGATCTTTGA
>JADHOA010000003.1 GCA_016779185.1 Rubripirellula sp. | reverse complement strand
GAAACAGCTGATTGCAGCGGAACACAACAACTATTCAGCGACGATTATCGCCGAATTTTTTCCAAAACTCACGTTGCAGCGAAATCGGGGATTGGCCTTCTTCCTGAGGATCGCAAGTCCGCTGGTTTGATGGTTGAATTGGACGTCAAAACCAATCTTACTGTCTCTTCCTTATGGAAACGATTCACACGTTTTGGTGTCATTCAGATCAACGACGAAATCATGACCGCGGAGACCCTTAGGACCAATTTGAAAATAAACAGCTCAGCGGTTTCACAATCGGTCGAAACATTGAGTGGAGGCAATCAACAAAAAGTTGCAATAGGAAAATGGCTAATTACCGATGCCGAAATTTTGTTATTGGACGAGCCAACACGAGGAATTGACGCGGCAGCAAGACGATCAATTTACGACTTGATGCAACAATTTGTTTCGGATGGAAAGAGCATTATTATGGTGAGCAGTGACTTACATGAGATGATGGAAATCTGCGACCGCATCGCAGTCCTCGCTGGCGGGCGCATTACAGAAACATTTGATCGGACTAATTGGAACCGAGAAGCCATTGTAAAATCTTGCTTTCACACGCATCAAAACGAGGGTAGTGCGTGAAATCAAAACATCTGGATTCCATTGCCAAGCATCATGGCAGTCTTATCGCCGTCCTTCTTCTGATCTGCCTTATCTTTGGCATGACCACAGATCATTTTTCGGAAATCGCTACCCTAGTATCAATTGCGAATCAAATACCGGATCTTACGCTCGTTTCCGTAGGCATGACCTTTGTTTTGATCGCGCGAGGAATAGACCTCTCTGTTGGATCTGTGTTGGCGCTATCTTCTGCAATCTTTGGGGTACTGATTGTCGATCGAGAACTACCTCTCATCGTCGCGGGTGCAACCGCAATCATCGCAGCGGCAACATGCGGGTTGATCAACGGATTGATTTCGATCAAAGCTCGCATACCATCCTTTATTGTCACCCTTGGAATGCTCGAAGTTGCGAGGGGACTGACGAAATTGGTAACTAAATCGGAGACGAAATATATTGGCACAATCATCGAATCTATCAGCGATCCAATTCCCTATCTTTTAATTTCACCAGCATTTGTTTTCGCTCTTTTCACAGTATTCGCCGGACAATTCTTGCTATCCCGCATGGCGTTTGGACGCTATTTTATCGCGATTGGCACAAACGAAAATGCAGTGCGTCTGTCAGGCATTAACGTTGCTCCCTATCAGATCGCAACTTTCGTATTATGCGGAATACTTTGCGGTATTGCGGGTGTTATTCATGCTGCAAAACTCTCCACAGCCGACCCCAATGCCGCTGTAGGTATAGAGCTTTCCGCTATTGCCGCCTGCGTCATCGGTGGGACAAGTCTGATGGGAGGTCGAGGTAATGTACTCTCCACTTTTTTGGGTGTTCTGATCATTGCGACACTCCAAACAGGACTCGCACAACTTGGTGCGAGCGATCCGATCAAACAAGTTATCACAGGATCAGTAATCATTGCAGCGGTACTAACCGATGCCATCAAGCAAAGATGGAACAAGTCCAAGGCATGAAATGAACTGAAAACATTGCCGATGGCTCAATGGCGTAAGAATGAATCTCAATTCTTAATTTCAATCGAAGCACTATTCTGGTGAATGAGATTCTTCTCATAGTTCTCACCAACAAATGCAGCAAACCGAACTTGGTCGACATCCAAATATTCGGGAACTAAAAAAGAAACGGAGATCGTCCCTGAGCCAAAAATCTCGACGGTTTTTCGCTCAATCCTCTCTGGAAGGCGTGCTGAATCTAAATTAGCTACGCGCTTCAGTGTGATCTGAAGCAGTTGTGTACCAATTCTCTTAGGTAAATCGTACGAAACTTCTATTTCGCATTCTTGTCCGCGATGTACTTGCAGATTTGGCCTCATTACTAATGCCTCACGAGGTAATTGCGTACCCAGCGGCTTCATGTCCGAGCGACCTTGTCGACGTCTATTCCGAATTCTGTCGGAATACGCGTCCTGATCCAACATGAATTCATGAATTAGCATATCTCGCTGATTTCCAATCACCAGGGAAGCAACAGGATCTTTGAGTCTTGTAAGCTCTCGCTCTAAAAGCTCCCGCATCACCTGTGTTTGCCCCTGATGCTCGGTGTAGCCAATCAGGTTTACTAGGCATTCCTGATCATCTTTCAGGGCGTAAAGTTCTTCAAGCTCTCGATGATCGAAATGTTTTAATCGCCTAGACACCTCGGAATCTACGGCGGCCAATTCAACCATCCTGCGGTAAGTAGCCGTACCAGTCGTAGCGGTGGCAAATTTCCTATTACCATCAGACCAGGGATTAATAAGATAGAGATAATCCTTCGTAAGAACACCTCTCATGGGATGACGATTCCCACCCGAATTTTCATTGTATTGCAGCACAATATGATCGCGCCCTTCCTGCTCTTCTCCTTTCAAAATGGATCCAAATGATCGACCCTGCAAGCGATCCGGTTCTGGATGAATTTGATCGATGATTTCCAATAGCGTTGGTAGAAAATCAATCGAGGAAACCATATGCTTTTCATCCACGTAACCCGGAGAGGTAACTCCTGGCCACCTAATCATCAAAGGTGTGTGGGTACTGTGGTAATACAATTGAGTCTTTGCAAACGGCAAAGGCATGCCATGATCCGAGCAAAAGAAAACAACCGTTCGCTCAGCTTCTCCAGACTCATTTAAGGCGTCATGAATCGCCCGAAACGCATCATCTGCTCGCCGAACCGAAGAGTAATAAAGAGATAATTCTTGTCGAACGATTTGATCTTCAAACAAGAAAGCTGGAACCGGCACTTCTTCGGATGTAAAAACTCGTGTAGGAAGGAATAAATCTATCGGCTTTCCATCACGCTCGCCGGGCTTGTAAAAAGGTTTATGGGGATCAGAAATATTGACCATCAAGCAGAACGGCTTACCTGCTTTCTTCGCAAGCGAGATGCCTTGGCGAATTGAATCCCCATAACTTTTTGGATCTTTGGTGTGGTATTTATTTCCTTCTGTGTCTAGGTCCAACACTGCATCCCAAGTGTAGGGACTGTACGGTGTTGAGTGCGCAACCTTGCCTCTGATAGCCGTGAAGTACCCAGCTTCTTGGGCTAAGTCGCACAATACTGGGTAATCCGGAGTAAGGTTTTGGACAAATCCTTCTACCCCATTCAAATGAGAATAAATACCAGACCACATGATATTCCGACCGGGCATGCAGTTTCCAACTTGAACATGTGCATGTTCAAATCGCATTGCAGTTTTTGCGAAAGCATCGATACTTGGTGAAGTACCCGCCAATTGACAGCCGTAAACACCTAGTGAATCGGCACTCATATCATCAACGGTGACAATCAAAACGTTTGGCTTAGAGAGCGTGTTGCTCCCATCCGATGCGGGTAAGTAATCAGCAGTAATTACCGCATAAGTAAAAACGATTACCAACGTCATCGAACGCATTTCTTATCTCCCAACCAACTACCAAAAACAACCTACAGTGCCACAGAGATAGATTCTTATTTTCTTTTGGACCTTAGACTATCAATGTTTTCGATTCGGTTCCCGGTGCAAATTAATAACAAGGTTGAATGATGCGGTTTTCTCAATAGCGATTTATCCAGAACGATAAAATCTCTTCGATTGCTTCTTGTTCCAAAAATTCATGTGCAAGAAGTTCATCCGCTAGTCCCGCGACAGCAGGCCAGTATCGATCCCTAGCAATAATGTGTTGTAGTTGGCAGATAGTTTGATTCAGCATTTTCCTCTTTTCACTCTCACTGGATACAATACTTCCGGCCAAAGACCACGCAGTATCTAGATCTTGCTTCCAAGGCTTCATTGCAACTAATTCAAGTGTTTCACCCAGATACACGATTTCCGCTGCAGGACCCGCCAAAACCGTCGCCAATTCTCGCTGCAGCTGCGAATCGCTCGCTTGCGAAATTGCGTTCCAGGCAATCCTGCATTCACCAAATTGGCTAACACCCACAATAGGGTGCTCTCCACCCAACTGTATGGACTCTACTATGCCGCCAAGCGCGAACCCAACCGTTGCGTGCCCTGCTTCGTGGTATGCGGTTAGAACTTCTTCGTCATCCAAAAATCGTCAATCCTGTGCTAGACTGCCAAGGTTATTGCTGCAGATAATCTTGAAAAGGAATCTGAAGTGAAAGTGCGAAAACCCTGAGTTAACCGAAACCTATAAACGATTGCGAATTTATCATATGAAAGCGCTTCTGCTCACTGAGTATAAAAAGATGGTGGTTACAGACGTCGAAGAGCCCAACGTGGGTCCTGATGACGTCCTTGTTCAGGTAGAAGCATGCGGAATCTGCGGCAGTGATATTCATGGATATGACGGCAGCACGGGACGCCGAATCCCACCCCTCATCATGGGGCATGAGGCTGCGGGCATCGTTGTAGCCACGGGAGAAAATGTCAATGACCTCCAGAAAGGTGCTCGGGTCACCTTCGATTCCATGGTTTCATGCGGTCGTTGTGATTTCTGTAGAAAAGGAAAGGGTAATCTGTGCGACAACCGCATGGTTCTTGGCGTCTCTTGCGGGGAATATCGGCGTCATGGCGCATTTGCCGAAAGAATCAGTGTCCCGCGTCGAATTGTCTATCGCCTTCCTGATTCTCTTTCGTTCGAGCACGCCGCGCTAGTCGAAGCAGTTTCGGTCGCAGTCCACGCAGTGAACATCACCCCCGTTCAACTTGGTGACACGGCGGTAGTAGTTGGATCAGGTATGATCGGGTTGCTTACGCTTCAAGCCGTAAGAGCAGCTGGCGCGACACAAGTGATCGCTGTCGATGTAAATGAAAAACGATTATCGGTTGCGAAGGACCTGGGTGCAGATCATGCCCTCAATGGAAATGAGATTTCCGTACCCGAAAAGATAAAAGAACTCACCAACGGCCGAGGCGCAGATGTCGCTTTAGAGGTGGTGGGAGCAACGCCAACAATATCCACCGCGATAGAGTCCGTTAGAAAAGGCGGAAATGTAACACTGGTGGGAAATGTCTCACCCAAAATCGAGCTGCCGTTGCAGTCGGTAGTTACTCGAGAAATATCCCTCAAAGGAACATGTGGCTGCAATGGAGAATACCCCGAATGCATCGACCTCATGAATCGGGGCATTATCAATGTTGCTCCATTGATCACAGCAGAGATCAATCTTCAGGAAGGTCCCGCTTGGTTCGAGCGTCTTCATTCAGGCGACCCTGAGCAAATGAAGGTTGTAGTAAGACCAAGGTTATCGTGATTTTGGATTGATCCGTTTAACACTGGGGAGAGCACGAACATGAATTATCGACGCCTACTATTTTTAGTACCGCTCATTCTATTGATGACCAATGGTCTTCAATTTGCACATGCCGATGGACCAGCTGATAATCAACCTGAATCTGTTCGAGAAATCCCTCCAAAAGGGATCACGCTTGAGCCCGAAGCTAGACAAGCATTACTCTGGCGCTGTAAAGCCATTCGGACCCAATGGCAAAGCATTGGTTCAAAATTAAAAGTACAAGAAAATACCGCTGAATTGGCCCGACTAAAGACACTTGAGCCGGAGGTCTTGGTTTTTCCCCGAGCCGTAGAGTTGGCGATCGAATTCGATCAGTTCTACCGGCCACAAGATTTGCAGTCTGCATCAAACCTTTTAGATGAGGCCACACAGAGAATCATCAGAATTTCAAACGGTGCCGATTGGCCTGAAGTCGTCGGGCTTGATTCTGAAACTGGAACTCGATCCATCATTGGCGGCTACAAATCCGAGATTGACGACTCGTTTCAGCCATATGGGCTTGTAGTCCCTGCAAATTTTCATAGATCCAGCGAAACACCACGAAGGCTTGATTTGTGGTTCCATGGCAGGGGAGAAAAAGTGGCAGAAATCCATTTTCTCACCCAACAAAAAGCTTCAACTGGTCAATACACACCCGCTAACACCTTCGTACTTCATCCGTATGGCCGATATTGCAATGCATTTAAATTTGCCGGTGAAGTAGATGTGCTCGAAGCACTTAACTACCTCCGAAATCGCATTCCTGTTGATTCAAGACTTGTGAGTGTTCGTGGATTTTCGATGGGAGGCGCAGGCTGTTGGCAATTCGCAACGCACTACCCTGATTTGTGGTTTGCCGCCAATCCAGGAGCAGGATTTTCTGAAACACCTGAATTCCTAAGAATATTCCAGGATGAAGATGTTCGCGTCACAGCGACCAAGTACGAACAAACACTTTGGAATCTCTATGACTGTCCCCCTTGGTCGAGAAATTTATTGAGCTGCCCAACCGTTGCATACAGCGGCGAAATCGACAAGCAAAAGCAGGCCGCTGATCTTATGGCTGATTCGCTCGAACAACATGGATTGAGATTAGCCCATATCATTGCGCCAGACACGGCACATAGCATCCACCCAGATTCGAAAAATGTGATCGAGCAAAAAATGCGATCGCTTGCCGAACATCGCCTCGAAAATACCTTACCTCGCCGCTTGGACTTCACGACCTACACATTGAAGTACAACAAACATCGTTGGATTTCCATTATTGGATTGGAACAACACTGGAAGGAATCCTATGTTCGAGCAAACGTTGAAGGATCAATTATTTTTGCGACAACGCAAAATATTTCAGAAATTGAGTTCGAATTCGAACCCGGACAATCGCTTATGGATCAAAGTGGTCCAGTTACCGTCAATATTGACGGCCAAATCCTCGAGGGTCCACTTCCGGAATCAGACCAATCGTGGCATTGGAGTCTCACGCGTAGAAACGGTTCTTGGAGTGCGACAAATCGAGGGAGTGACGACTTAAGTAAATCACCCAACCTCCAAGGGCCAATTGACGATGCGTTTATGCAAAGGTTTATCTTCGTCTTGCCCAGCGGCTCAAGCTCTGACAAACACGTCAATGAGTGGATTACGCAAGAATCAAATCATGCGATGACGCATTGGAAGAAACATTTTCGGGGTGATATCCGAAGAGTGCGAGATGAAGAGCTTACGGAAGCAGACATCGCTGAATCGAATCTTATTTTGTTTGGTGATATTGATTCCAATTCCGTAATCCGGCAAATATCCGATCAGTTACCGCTTATTTGGAATGACGAGACAATCCAAATTGGTCACCATCAAGTTAATCGTCAAGGACATGTTCCTGTCATGATTTATCCAAATCCACTCAACCGAAGTCGGTATGTGGTTTTGAATAGTGGATTTACTTTTCGCGAATACGATTACCTAAATAATGCAAGGCAAACACCCAAACTACCGGACTGGGCATTAATAGACGTTACCAACGGAGCAACCAGCCAAACACCTGGCAAAGTGATTCACGCTGACTTCTTTGGTGAAGACTGGCTACCGCTCAAATCGGAGTAGCAAAAGCATGCTACATTCATTGTACAGGGTTCATCGTTTTTTACTCCGTACAAGATTACAAACAGAGTACGTCCAAATTTAGTTTGACAACACTCGATCGAACCAATCCATGGTCCCAGCAGCAATGCCTTCGTGCCCTCCCTCAAATATCATGAGCTGAGCCAGACCAGAGCGACGCAACAGATAATAATCTCGTTGAATCGCGTTATCAAAACCGAGATCCGATAGTCGCGGCAAGAGTAAACGACCGTTCACCGCTGATAGCTCCGCGATCTCAGACTCGCTAACCACGCTATCTCCGTTTGCGACGCAGATCGCATTAAAAGCTCTGATCGATTGGGAGATGGGAACACTGCCCTGATGGCCATCATGCACACCTGCAAAAAATGCCATCGGTATCTGCTTAGCCGCAGAAATAAAGTGAATCGGACTTCGATTTTGATATTCACGATCGATCATCGGAGAGGATCCGGGACTTCCGCCACAGCTTTTTTCCATCATGTTGCCATACCGAGTTCCAGAATGCCTCTGGTGCCAATCAACCAGATCACTGATGCCAACCCAGGAACAGGCAGCCCGCCATCGATCCGGATAGAGTCCCGCCATCAACATTGTCATGTGACCTCCACCAGAAGTACCGGTAAGCAACACATTTGATGGGCTTAGGGAAAGTTGTTTCAATGCATAGTCCAACGCATCCAAAATATCTTGCTGCGCGATACGAGAACCGCATGCTTCGGGACGCTGATTAGGACCACGAAAATCCGGAAAGAGATAATACCAACCTCTCTCGAAAACAAGCTTTTCCAGCTCATTTCTTTGATTCAGATCTGAACTCCAAGAATGTAAGCTCACTACCAAAAAAGCTTCTTCACCTGTCAATCGATTAGGTGAGATCAAGAACGCATTTTGCTCGGTTCCATCGATCGAGCTTATGAAGCTTATCTTCTTTCGATTTCGTTCTATCTCACCCTCTGACCACGAGCAGTTTTCCGCAACAACGGGCTCTCGCGTCTTTCCAACATGTATCGATTTGAAATGCCCGGGATTCTCCTCTTTTGACGGCGACGAGCCAGTATCTTGCGCATAAGAGTTGACCTCAGCCAACGGCCTAGCACTAACCCCTTGAGTCAACTGCCCATATTTTAAATATCCAAATTGAGTTTTATCACTCCAATTGACAATGCCACAAATCAGGCAGAAGAAAATCAAATTTAGTGACACAGATCTTGCCACAGAGGTTTTTCTCATCGCATTTAATCTAGATGAAAGAAAACGTATGTTTCGTCATGGCTCATTTTTGATGAATTGACGGCTCAAGGCTACCACGATTCAAGGGAGGTTCCAATGATACCAGCTTATTTTCAAGTAGGAATCAATCTTCCTCCCGTCACTTCTCGTAGTCATACTAAGATTTCCTCAATTCTTACCGGCTTAGGAGCGCAGAATGTGCGGTATCACGGGTGCAGTGTGGCTCGATCCAAACCGCGCTTTACCACCTGATCTGATTACGAAAATGACGGATACTCTCGCGCACCGAGGACCAGACCTTTCAAGCACTTGGAGGTGCGACGAACATCGTGATGCACGTGGTCAATATCTAGGTGCTGCCCTAGGATTTCGGCGGCTAAGCATCATCGACCTAGAGGGTGCGAAACAACCGCTCGCGAATGAAAACGAGGACATACACCTTGTTTTCAATGGAGAAATCTATAACTACTCCACTCTTCGCAAGCGACTCCAAGGGTCTGGTCATCGATTCCGCACTGCCGGAGACGGAGAAACCATTCTTCACCTATACGAAGATTTGCAAGAAAAATGCTTTGAACATCTAAACGGAATGTTTTCCATTGCAATATGGGATGGGCGGCGACATCGTTTGCTTCTTGCCCGTGATAGGATTGGCCAAAAACCACTCTACTACTCACTACAAAACAACCGTTTTGTCTTCGGAAGTGAACTAAAGAGCTTAGCGCAAGTCGATGGTATTTGTGAGAAAATTAACCCATCGGCAATCGACAACTACTTGACCTATCAATACATTCCTCACCCTCTCACGATCTGGAGTGATGTCTACAAATTACCTCCTGGACATTTCTTGATCTTTGAAAATGGCAAAGTAACAGTACGAAAATACTGGGATCTTGATCTTCAAAAGCAAGCGAATATCAAGCCACGCGACGCAGAAGAGCGTGTAAAAGAAATTTTCACAGACTCGGTAAAATTAAGGCTTCAAAGCGATGTTCCTCTTGGATCTTTTTTGTCCGGAGGAATAGATTCGTCGCTTGTGACCGCGATCGCACAGGAACAGTCAGCAAGTCCAATCCGCACTTTTAGCATTGGCTTCCCTATCTCTGATTTCGACGAGACAGCATACGCAGCGAAAGTCGCGAAATATCTTGGGACTCAACACCAAAGATTTGAAGTCACTCCCAACGGAGTTGAAATATTAGAACAGCTTGTATGGCACTATGACGAACCATTTGGAGACTCTTCCGCAGTCCCGACGTGGTATTTATCCAAGCTCACCCGTGGAGAGGTTACTGTCGCTTTGTCTGGCGATGGTGGTGACGAATTATTTGCCGGATATGAGCGTTACCGTGCCCTCTGGCTGAGCGAAAAATTGCAAAAGCTCATTCCCGTACATCGCGTGCCCGGCATCGGACTCATTCGTAAAATCCCTGACTCTGAAAAACGGCGTTCGCTGACAAGACGCATCAAACGCTTCATCGAAGCGTTTGGGCAAAATACCCCACGTCGATATCTGAATTGGCTACAAATATTTCCGGAACAGCTACGCGCCTCCCTTTACAACGCCGATTTCCTGAGCACTCTCCCAGATGAGGATCCATTTGAGTTCTTAGAAAAGAACTGGATGATGAGCCAAGGTCGTGATGTAGTAACTCAAGCCGCAAATACAGATTTATTGACTTATCTTCCGTGCGATCTTTGCACCAAAGTCGACATAGCCTCAATGGCTCATGGGCTTGAAGTAAGACAACCGTTCTTAGATTATCGCTTGGTCGAACTAGCTGCGTCTCTACCTATTGAACAAAAGTTCAGAGGCCAGAGAGGCAAGCTATTATTGCAACAGTGCTTTAAAGACAAAATACCCAACGAGATTTTCACTCGACCAAAAATGGGATTTGGAATCCCTATTGCAGCATGGTTTAGGGACGAGTTGAAAGAGCTTGTGAGAGAGACGCTGTTGTCTGAAAACGCAAAATCCAATCAATTTTTTCAAACTGAAAAAGTAGCCGCCCTGTGCCAAGCACACTGGAACAAGGAACAAAATCACGGCTACCGACTGTGGAATCTGCTGATTCTAGAAATGTGGTTACGAAAGTGGACTCAGTAAGCTGATGCAAAATCCAGCGAATTGATTAACTTTTTATCCATTCTCCAAAGTCTCTGACAAGATTACTTTGAGCTCCGTGATGAAACTTTGCTTGTGATAACTCCCGCAATAGAAAAAACGAAAGTCAGGCAAACTGCAGCACCTAAAGTTTGCCTCACGCGGTCTCGAACGATAGACGTTTTGATATTTGCTGCCACGAAGCTCAGAGCTTCTTCAGAAACAATAAGTTCTGCGGCTGACTCATAGTGCAAAACACCTCCAAGCATAACCGTACCCTGATATGTACGCTGCACGAGCATTTGATCTATCTGATGAGTTGTTAAGATCAAATCCGACTTTTGAAATGGCGTTTGTGTTAGGCCAGCAATCGACTCACACAAAAGCGGCACAGAGGCTTCTTGCTTCAACTTACTCAAGGCAAGCTGAGCTTCTTCGGCTGTTTTATATGCCTCGGTGATCAAAACTAATCGTCCACCCTCACTCCGAGAGGTCAACCAAGATGGTCGGTTCTCTGAATATTCTCGATGATGGCTCGGTGGCACCGATAATTCCGCTATGGAGGAACCGGATTCATCAGCCAACAACAGTTGGACATTCACAAGAAAAGAAAAAAAGACAATTGAACATCTAAGAAGCATTTCGAATCTTAAATTCATACCGACAATCCGTGAACGGAGTGCTGCTTAGTCTCTAAAAGATTACTTCGCATTGAAGACGGCATCCAAGGTGATGCCAACTGCACTACAACGCTTAAGCCTGCCGCGAAGAACATACCTAACGGCCGCGGAACCGGAAATAGTTGTTGAATGCACCAAGCAACTATCACTGTCACCAAGACACTCCATAGGCTGAATCTTCGCTGACGAATTGGATCACATAATTGCGACCAACGCACACAAAAAAACAGGCCGGCGAAGTGCGAAACATAGGCTAAAATTGTCGGAGAGTTTTCGGGGTATAACCATACCGAAACTTGCGTGACCTCAATGTCGCGAACTATCCCGTAGTCGGCGTCAAGAAGCAGATACTGGCTGAAATAAAAAGCTACTAGCCCGACTATACCCCCGAAACAGCCAAGAAATATCCGCTGAGAAAAATCCTGCTCTGAACTCGCGTTCCAGTGCTGGCCGATCGCGAATAAACCTATCGCCGCAGCGCTCACGACCATTGCTGCCCATACAAAAGGTGCCGTATCAGCAAAATCTAAAGATGAATCACCTTGATTTATCGAAAATCCAATCGCTCCAAGAATGAAAGCGAGAGGTAGTGCTAGGCAAGAAGAATACAACCACTCTGATATTTTGCCTGCCAAACTTCTATCCCGCAAATAGTGTCGAGCGGCCAACCGCCATTTCTTCGAATTCACCTGATAAGGCAAGAGAACAGATCGTTGATTCCCCTTGTCTTTATCCTCGAATAACTTGCTCGTTGGAATACTATTGCGAGTGCTCTTTCTCAAGAACCAAAAAGAAAAAAGAATCAGGCTGGCCATTAAGTACCAAGCCACTAAAGCAAAAACAAACGGATTCGGAGCAATCGCAACCGGAAGGCATACTAGCGCAAAAACAATTAATACTGTCACTGATCCAGAAGTACCACCAAGCTGAGATCGGATGGATTTAAGCTGATAGGTTTTCTTTTTATTGACTTGGCCAAGAACGATTACGTCATTCAGACCACCTTCGTGTTTTTCGCAAACATCTGACACTAATTCAGCAACTGGTATCTTGTCTTCACAAGGAATGCAAAACGCGGCCTCTACTTGTTCGATAATTTCACCGACACTGCGATAACGGCAATTACGATCTTTTTGCAAACACTTTTGAATAATAGACCTGAACGCATCCGGTATTTGACCTAATTGCGGTTCGGTGGTCAGATGTTTCATCAATACTTCGTTTTTCGTTTCTCCATCAAATGGAACTGTTCCGGTTAAAAGTTCATAGAACAGAATGCCGATGGCGTAGATATCAACACTTGGACCGTATTCGCCGCGACCAACTTCCGGTGCCATGTAATGCACAGTACCGACCCCCTGAGTCTGTCGGGCACTACCAGACTGCATCGAAGTGCTAAGTCCGTAGTCACCAATTTTGACAATACCATTGTCGTCGAAAATATTTTCGGGCTTGATATCTCGATGAACAATTCTTGACTGATGTAGATGCCACACTCCGTTAAGAATTCCCAAAATCCAATGCTTTACTTCGGATAGCGGCAATCCCGTAGGAAAACCCTGAATCACTTGGCGTAAGTTCGGACCATCGACGTACTCCATCACCACCCACGAATGGTCATTTTCATCGAGGCAAATGTCGTGCAAGGAAATCAAGTTTTGATGCTTCAAGTTCAAGCAATGCGATACGCCTCTTAATTCTACATCAGAATTATGTTGCAAGAATTTAAGTGCCACTTCCTTGCCGGCATCGCTTACAGCGAAGTAAACCTCACCGAACCCGCCGGATCCAAGACCACGCTGGATGATGTAACGAGGCAAGGGACGACTGCCTACATCGTATCGAAACGTCATCTTTAAACTCTTGGTTAAACCAATTGAAAATCACTTCTTACGTACCGGTACAGAAATGCCAAACCTGCTACTTGGAAAAGAACTAGCGAACGGTGCCATTGATCAATCGTGCGTACACCTTTCCCTTGAAAGGAGAGAACCATCCTTGCTCTCTCCCGCTCTTAACGTTTCCCTTATCAAAGTCTAATCTAACTGAATTGCGACTAATGATTCACGATCATTACCAATCGTAGTCTGATCAAGAAACATTGCGACTTCGTCTAATAGAGTATCTTCTGGTGTAGCTTCCAATTGAATCTCATTAAAATATCCAGTGTTCATCGCGATTGATTCTTCGTGAACGTCAATACGGATGGCGATATCATCCAGCAGCTCACGAGTCTTAGCTAATTGAGTATCATCGAAATGCACGCCGCTTGTTGTTTCGGCAACACGCAATGCTCCTAGCCTTGCTTCTAAGTTTTCCACCTCTACTTCCAGTTGTCTTTTTGCATCCATCATCGTGGTCATACGATCTTGAGTTGATTGTAATGAAGCCTGTCTGGCGTGTAATATTTGCTCAAGTTTATTTGTCGTGGAGCTATTTGTTTTTAATCTCTTGAATCGACTCTCAAGATCTGACTTCACTTGAACTGACGTGTAGATTTTACCTGCGTAAGTGTATTTCTCGCTTCCAATTTTTAAGTCGTCCGTGAGTCGCTGCACCTGCTCGCGACTTTTTGCTAAACCGTCTCGTGCATCGTGGTACTCCCGCTCCAGTTTGGCAACTTCTACCTTCTCCCTCGCAATGCTGAGAGCAGCTGAATCAATCTCAGGAGTTAGGTCACTAATCATTTGCCTCGCCCTGCTAATCTCCCATTCCAAAGGCATCGCTTCGTTAGCGGAGGTTTTTAACCAGTCAAAGCCGCAACGAGCGTAGCTCCAGAGTGGAATTCCCACGGTTAACGAAGATAGTAAACCAACTGCTCCTGCAGCCAAAAATGCTTTTCTAATCATCTCAATGCTCTTTTCTTCAGCGTAAAAAGGGAAACTTTCGAAGCGGGAGGCTGAATTCCGTCCCGCTCACTGAATCTCTATTCGCTGTGAAAAACTACATCTTGGCAAGAAAGCAGAAAAAGTGGTGATTTTTTCGCTGGAAGCAAATTAGCCCCTCATGTGGCGTGTAATATTTCGCACTTAGGCAACCGGAGCACCATAAACTCACCTCAAAAAACTCATGGATCGCACACTAAATTACTTTTCAAAATACCTAGTAGTTCTTACCTGTATTTGTTTTGTGTACACCGATCATACAGGTGCTGAAGAAAATCCGAGGTCAATTGGAGTGACCGCAGATCCAGATTGGCTCAATCATCGTTTTTGGATCACGATTGATGGCAAGCCGAGTGAGTCGACTTGGGAGTTCGCTGATGATGAAATTAGATTGATCAACCCGCGAGGCGGATCAGGAAGTCTACTCAGCCCCCCGCTACCGCCAAACTTCGAACTTCAGTGGAGCTGGAAAATTGATCCAGGCACTAATTCGGGACTAAAGTATCGAGTCCAAGAACATGATGGAAAATGGCTGGGCCTCGAATACCAAATCATTGATGAAAAGCCTGATACTAGCGATAAGTCGAGTACCGGATCCGTTTATGACCTGATCGCGCCCATCCCAGATAAGCCACTAAATTCAGCCGGCCAATGGAATCAATCAAAGATCATCGCAAATGGTAATCAAATTCAACACTACTTAAACGGCAAGCTAATCTCAGAAATTATTACCTCGGGGACAGAGTGGAACTCGAAACTTGCAAAAAGTAAATTCTGGGGTTTGGACGACTTTGGATCACCAAGACATCTCCAGCGTATCATGCTTACCGATCATGGAGGAAAAGCTTCCTTCAAGGACTTTCGATGGACCGTCATGCATACCGACGAGGCTGCTGAGAAAGAGAGTACCGGGCCGTATCTCGGTAACGGTATTAAAAATGGATGGATTGACCAAACATCCGCAGTCATTTGGACTCGGACCACCCGAAATAAAGGTATGAACTTTGATGGGCATACGTTTGTGGATCTAGGTACCGCTGAACTCGTGTCATTACAGAGAAAAAATTCAGCAGACGACTTTTTGAGAGCCCAGTTGCCTGCAGGGGCATCATTAGAAGAAATGCAGGGTGCGTGCCCAGGCGCCGAAGCGGAAGTGAGGTTAAGTTACTTCCCTGAAAAGCAGAATAAAAGCATTTTAAGCACGCAGTGGGTTAAAACCTCTCCGAATATGGACTATACGGCACAATGGAAAATCAAGGACCTAATCCCAAATAAAACCTATGCGACCGTCATCGAAGTGCGGCCAATCGGCGAGACCAAACTCTCTGCTGTGATGCGAGGACGATTTTGCACAGCTCCCAAAGCATCAGATCGTGTGCCTACCAGATTTTGCCTGACAACCTGCCATGACTTTTTGCGGCGAGATGATGGATTCAACGGTCACAAAATTTACCCGAGTATGGTCAAGCAAGCACCGGACTTTACGATTCATGCTGGCGACATCGAATACTACGATAAACCGCTGCCGTGGGCTCTGACAAAAGAACTCATGCGTTTCAAATGGAATCGCATCTTTGCATTGACCAATAATCGAAGCTTCTACAGCAACCATACGGCCTACTTCCTGAAAGATGATCACGATACGCTCAAAAATGATTGTTGGCCGGGACAAAGCTACGGCGCAGTGTCATTTGAAGAGGGTCAAAAAATTTTCAACGATGAGCAATTTCCCAGCAGCGATATTCGGTATCAAACCATTCATTGGGGTAAAGATCTACAAATCTGGCTACTTGAAGGGCGTGACTTTCGCAGTCCAAATAACATGGATGACGGACCACAAAAAACGATCCTAGGAGCGAATCAGAAAGAATGGTTATTTCGAACCCTTTCTGAATCCGAAGCGACATTTAAGTTAGTCATCAGTCCGACACCAATCATCGGTCCCGACCGGAAAAACAAACGAGACAACCACGCAAATGCAGCGTATTCCCACGAGGGTGAGGAACTTCGATTGCGTCTATCTTCGCACCCAGGAACGATCGTTTTTTGTGGCGACAGACACTGGCAATACGCCACAAAAGATAATTTAACAAATCTATGGGAATTTGGCTGTGGACCGGGCAGTGAAAAACATCAACTCGGCTGGAAAGAGGGAGATCTTGATGAGAATCACAAATTCCTTCGCGTAGCGGGCGGATTTATGTCGGGGGAGTTGGTTTATCTGCCGTCTGATCCATCAAAACCAAACTTGGTCTTGCGTCACCACAAAGTGACGGGTGAAGTGGTCAGCGAATTTCACTTCTAGGGCCGTTTTTAATCACGATGACCGCTAGGTCCTCGTGGTTTTTGAGATACAGAATGGATTGCACGGACTAGAACGAATGCGTCATTCCTCAGTTGATACAACCAGACACGCTTACATCAAGAACCAATCAAATACGTCATGCCAATTCGCTCCAACTGCCAGCGAATTACACCTAACGCAGCGTAAATGCCGACATTGTCTCGGTAGTCGGCTGCATTGCAAACGCCGATCAAATATCCATTTTGATCAAACAGCCCACCTCCGCTTCGGCCATCAATCGGAGCGCCAAAAACCTCGAGATTCGATAAACCTAAATGCTGGTTGTACTTATTTACTCCTGTAATCCTAGTATCGATACGACTCGGCTCTTCACCCCGATTACATCCAAAAGTGAACACAGAATCACCACTTCTTACAGCTAACTTTTGGTCTCTGATTTTCACAGACGCAACTTGGAATCTCGGCCGGATCGCAACGAGCGCGATGTCTCGCGAATTCGAGTCAAAATCTATTAATCTTCCAGGGACAGTGTGATGCTCGCCATGATGAAAAACATCTACCTCGAGCTTTGCATGTAGACCAGCATCTCGAAAAAGATGACCACAGGTCAGTACCAGCGATTCACTTTCTCGACTATCAATAATCGTCCCAGTACCAATCCCATAACCTGTTGGATCATAAACTCTTAGCCGTACCGTTGCGGACCTTGCTTTTTCAATCCCAATCGCGGTGTTGCGACTAGGCATCAATTCGCTCCAGTCGCTTTGTTGTTCAGATTCCCTTATCGTTTGACGTTGAATCCATTTAGAAAAATCTTGACCAGAAAGATCCCGTGGATGTTGCAAATGATGACGTTGCTCAGACACTGGCAATTTTGGATTGACTAAGATGGGTTTGTCGATGGTTCTCGCCCCCGTCGTAACAAGACTGCGGTGATCAGCGATCTGCAGCGCTCGATTCAATTGCTCGTCTCTCTGTACACCCGTTAAGCGGGTCACTTCACGAGAACCAACCAACACAATAAATGTTGGCGTGGAACGAACTCCGTATCGTGCCACTAAATATGGCTCTTGGGATACCTCAACACGTCTCACGGGTACGCCTTCGCGTTCTAACGAAGAAACGATGGGCAACATCGTTTGAGATGGAGCAGAAGTGGAGGATGTGAAAAAAAGCAGAACTGCATCATTCCCCCCCGCCAGCAAACGAGACTGCCCGACCACGAAGCTGAGTACCATCAAAAAAAATGCGGCAAACCGCCCCATCGTGATCACTCCTTGAAGCACAGATGTCTAGGAGGCACCTACCTTCTACACGAAAGTTGACCGAATAATCTTTTCAAAAATTTCCGGGTCGCAGCGCCCATTGCTTTAACCGAAACTCGACTTTAGTCATCGTCCTCCAAAGATCTAGAAAAAGACAAGCCCAAAATCTTGTCGGATCGAATGACTGAAGGCCGAAATGTCAAAAAAGGTATCGCAATGACTCATTCCGTAACAAACTTCAAGGACTCCTATCGCGGATAACCCTGTCGTCGCTTTGGCATTTGGCGATTACAATTCCAAACAGCGTGTTTAAATAAACAACGAAACTTACTACAAAAAGTAAACGGCGAACGCACAACTGCGCATTTCGCAGTACCACCTATTCGTGAATCCGAATGATGCAACGAAACATTCTCGTCACTAGTGCCCTACCCTACGCGAATGGCCCTATCCATTTAGGACATCTTGTTGAATACATTCAAACGGATATCTGGGCTCGCTTTCAGCGACTTCGTGGTCACCGATGTATCTATTTGTGTGCGGATGATACACACGGGACAGCAATTATGATCCGTGCACGGAACGAGGGGCGCAGCGAAGAAGACCTTATTGCTTCGATGAGCGATTCTCACCAGCGGGATTTCGCAGGATTTGGTATTGAGTTCGATCATTACGGCAGTACTAACTCTGCCGAAAACAAAGAGTTGTGTTCTCTATTTTGGACGGCATTAAGGAATGCTGGAATGGTCGCTGAGCGAACCATCGAGCAACTATACGATCCACAGGCAGAAACCTTCCTCGCTGACAGATTTGTTAGGGGAACCTGCCCAAAATGCGGGCTGACTGACCAAGCTGGTGACAATTGTAATTGTGGGCACACCTATAGCCCCACTGAGTTAATTAACCCCAAGAGCACCCTTAGTGGTGCGACTCCGGTTCTAAAAAACGCAACTCATCTCTTTGTAGAACTTGAACAACTTCGTCAATTTCTGGTGCAGTGGATTCAAGAAGGTGATCACCTACAGAGCGAAGTAGCTAATTATCTCAAGGGCCATTTTCTCAATGATGAACTGCGAGACTGGGATGTAAGCCGCCCTACTCCCTATTTTGGATTTGAAATTCCGGATGCTCCAGGAAACTACTGGTACGTCTGGTTTGATGCTCCTATTGGCTATATCGCCACCACTCAGCAATGGTGCGAAGCAAACAATGAATCACTAGATCAATGGTGGAAAAATGAAAACACAGAAATCCACCATTTCATCGGAAAAGACATCACGTATTTTCACACTTTATTTTGGCCGGGAATGCTGAAAACAGCAGGCTTCAATTTGCCAACCAAAGTGCATATACATGGATTTCTGACCATCAATGGTGAAAAGATGTCTAAAAGCAAAGGCACCTTTATCGCTGCTGAAACGTATTTAAAGTACATCAATCCAGCGTACCTCCGTTACTTCTACGCCTCCAAGCTAACACCTCGGGTCGAAGATCTAGATTTAGGACTCGACGAATTTTCCCAGAAGGTAAACACAGATCTAGTTGGCAAGGTTGTTAACCTTGCGAGCCGTGTTGGTAAATTCGCTCAAGAAACAGGATTAGCGGAGCAGTATCCGGATGATGGAGGGCTTTTCACTGAAGGCGTGAAAGCCGGTGATGAAATAGCTGCAGCATATGAATCCAAGGATTACTCAAAAGCAATTCGTCGAATCATGGAGCTAGCCGATGCAGCAAATCCATTCGTTGAGCATGCTAAACCATGGGAAATGAAAAAAGATCCTGATAGAAAGGATGAATTACAAGCGGTCTGCACCGTTGCGATAAATCTTTTTCGACAATTAATCATCTACCTTAAACCCGTTATACCAACCCTAGCCGAGCAATACAGCCAGTGGCTAAATGAACCAATCACTTCGTGGGACCAAAGTAAGAATCCATTACTTGCTGCGAAAGTTGGGAAATTCAATCGTATGCTCGATCGCTTACAAATTGAGGATCTTGAGAAAATGATTGAAGAAAGCAAAAACCTTGATCAGGCAATTGAGTCAGATCCTGATTCATCTTACGTCGATAGCGATCAACCGTTGAATGACGAACCTATTTCTGAAGAAATAAGCATTGAAGATTTCTCCAAGGTAGATCTACGAGTTGCTCGTGTTATTTCTGCGGAGCACGTTCCAGAGGCAAATAAATTACTAAAATTGCAACTCAGCTTGGGTGGCAGTGAAACTCGGCAGGTTTTTGCAGGGATCAAAGCTGCTTATCAGCCCGAGGATCTAGTCGGTCGCTTAGTGATCATGGTTGCTAATCTTAAACCACGAAAAATGCGTTTCGGTTTAAGCGAGGGCATGGTCACTGCTGCCGGACCAGGAGGATCTGAGGTCTTTATTCTTGGTGTTGATGAAGGTGCTTTGCCGGGACAAAGAGTTCATTGATTGATCCACAACCCTAAGCAATTGTTATGTTTGAACGAATGAGAGAATCGCTCCTTGATTACCTTGTTCTCAAACCAACACGCAATTCAATCAACTGCGGTAATGCTCGCAGAGAGTCGGTGGTGCTCAACAAGAATCAACTAGAATTCTTTGTTCAAGAGAATGGTAATAGAACAGATGCACTAGAGCTTTTAATACTGAAGTTCCCAGGAACCGCAGGCCGCGCAGAACGCAGCTCAAATTTCCCGTTGCCTGCGATGCCGGATGTCAACAGCCAAATCTGGACTTGGAATCCTCCTGGCTATGGCCGCAGCGAGGGAAAAGCCAAGCTTACAACAATTGCAAAAACAGCCCTTGCTTTTTGGAGAGTGGCTAGAGATCGAGTAGGTGATGACTTGCCCATCTGGTTAGTTGGTAATAGCCTAGGATGCTTGAGTGCTTTGTATATCGCTTCTAATAACAACGATCTCCGAGGACGCGTTGGCCTAATCCTGCGAAACCCTCCACCACTCATACCGGTTGTCAAACGGGTAGCACGAAAATACCCTTTCGGCTCTCGCATAGATTCTGTCGCGAACCATCTTTGTGACGAAATGAATGCTTGTGTCACGGCGCCGCGTTGTTCTTCGCCGGCAATTTTTCTCCAATCAGAATTAGACCGGTTGGTACCCAGATACCTGCAAGATGAGATGATTAAAACCTATGGTGGAGATCACAAGAAAATCATTCTTCACGGGCTAGAACACGATGGCAAACTTAAATCATCACACTACGAAAATATCAATTCGGGAATCAGCTGGCTTCGTTCCAAAACAACGATGGTAGAAGCGATAATAAACAAAAATGAATGAGTCGAATGCCACAAACTATCGAATTGCTAACCGCAGTGATATTCCAGAGATCTGTCGAATCTACAATTCCCACATTGATCTCGGTGGCTCAACTTTTGAAACCGAGTATTGGCAGGAAGAAACACTGTCGCAAGAAATTGTTGACAATCCAAACAATATTTGGTTCGTTGCAGAAAATCGAGATGGCATTATCGGTTGGTCATCTGCGAGATCGTTTAGCCCACGATTCGGTTACCGATTGACTCGTGAAATAGCAATCTATTTTTGGTCTGCTCATACGGGAAAAGGTCACTCGAGGGGCCTGTTGCAAAAAACAGAAGATGTATGTGCCGAGCAAGGTATCCACCATCTTGTCTCGCGTGTGATTGCCGGGAATCAAAGAAGCCTACAATTTCATTTTCGATGTGGATACGAAATGGTCGGCATTCAAAAAGAAATCGGGCGTTTGAACGGCGAGTGGCTCGATGTTGCAATATTGCAAAAAATACTCACTGATAAACAATGATCGATCACTCAAGGTTTGCTCTGGCTTCCTCCAACATTTGAAGCATCTCTGGAAGAATCAAGGAAGATGGTAGAAGATAACTAACTACTCTTCCCGCTCTGGCAATATTGATACCAATTGCACGACCCTGCGAATCTAAAACAGGACCTCCGCATTCTTCTGGATTCAAAACCGTATCATGCTGGATGACTCGCTCGAATCCGCTCAACCGCATATTTCGAGGACCATTGACTTTGGTATCGCTCGGTGATTCTTGAAGCATACCAATATCACGAATTTGTGCATTCACATCGATAGATTCAAAATCACTCAACTCATTTGGCCTGAGGATTGTCAAACGAACGCTTTCGCCAGGATACATCCCTTTCAAGCGATTAATAACAGCATCTCTGCTGCGTTCTTCTTCCCCATTGATCGCGACAATACGATCCCCTGGACTAATTCCTGCAATCGCGGCGCCACTCTCTGGAATCACCAACTGGACGATCGCTCTACCCTTTGCATCATCTTCAAGCAGAACTCCGAGTCTTCCCTGATGCTTGATGGATCTCTCTCTTACTCCAACAACACCCAGACCTATCGTTCTTCCCGCTCGTCCCACCGAAAGAAGAAACGTAGCGATTTCTGGCGAGTGGGTATCAAACGTAAGTGGCTTGAAAATGATATCAGCATCAACGCGAATCAATGCTAAATCATTTCTTCGCTGAACAGCTGCAACGCGTGCTGGAAACAGCCTTCCGTCAGAGAATCTCACCCTTATCGGATCACTGGTTAGTTCGCTTCTTTTCGTCATCACATATCCGTCTGCAGCCACGACTGTTCCCAGTGCGACGGGTGAACCACCACATAATACTTGCACCACTGAATCTTGAATCTGTATACCAAGCGGTCGAAATAAATCGAGAACTTCAGGATGGTCTCTGCGTTCATCAGCTCGTAACTGACCTACCATCACCACACCGAGACAAACTAAAACTTTCAACGCAAACTTCGCTCGGAACATTGTGACTTCACCGTTTTGATTCAGTTGAATAAACAAACTTTTCATCATGACTCAAGATTCACCCGCACGGCCAATTTCTACGACGATCACTCGAGTTCTTCCATTGCGATTGATCAGCAACCGAACTCTCTCCCCTGGCATCGTATCTGCCACCGCTTCTTGAAGCGACTGAAAATTAGTGATGAGTTTATCACCGAATTCTTCGACGATATCTCCCTCTTTCAATCCCGCGTTATCAGCCGGTGAGCCGGTTCGAACGACTTCGATCACGGCTTTTTCAGATGAAGGGCTACCACGGACACCAAGCACCGGCTTAAAACCTGGTAGATATCCCCACGACTCACCGCGTTGCATTCGCTCCCACGATTCAGCATAGTGATTAATTGGCACATGCAAGTTATCTGCAACGTCATTACCGATTCGACTGTGCACAGCGATTAACTCCCCAGCCAAATTGAATAACGGCCCACCACTGTCACCACCAATGAGCGCACAGTCAGTAACAATGGCTAAATTTCGTACTGCAAGAATTCTTCCAACCCGCGTTACTGAACCTCTTTGATCATTAAACCCTCCTGGGTGCCCCGTAGCGATGCACCACATACCTGGGACAAGCGGTTTGCTGCTGCCCAAAGCAGCATGAGGCCAAGGCTCTCCATTATTTTGACCTTCGTCAATTTTCATTAGTCCCGCATCGACACTTCGATTCATACCCAAAGCCATCGCATTCACCACTCGTCCATCAGACAAAAACAGTTCAGCTTTCATTCCAGGACGCATCGCTACATGGGCAGCAGTCAACACATAGCCACTCTTTGTGACGATTACCCCACATCCCTTAGCGGCTCCAATCTTGACACCGACGGTACAGCTATCAGCGGCTTTGGCAACCTTGTGATGCTGAATCTCCAACGCACGAAGCTCATCGATCGTTTTTGGTATGCCACCCTTACTGAGAAGGTGCAGCAAAGAATCATCAACATCGCAGCGGGTACCATCATCCGTTGATTCTCCAATATCCTCTGCCAGAGACGAGTCTTTCGTGATAAACCTAAGTTCATCGACATGATCTAAAATAAGATTGCTGGAAACCTGAGCGGTTACTCTTGTCAGCTCAAAGACAGTGTTAAGAAACACTAGGCTGACGATCATTACCAAAAGCAACTTTGGCCTCAGTGACGAAATATTCCGACACATCTCAAATTCTTGAATTCGATTATTTTTCACCGGTCCTATTCCACAAAAATTCGTATCGGATTGAATTTCATTTTAACAGTGTAGTCACGATTCCAGAGATACAAAAAATGACTTCTAAACGTACATCGACCGAATCCACTCACCTCCAAGACAAACGTGTGTTGATCTACGGTTGTGGATACTTGGGTAGAGAGATCGGAAGACAGCTACTTTTGAGTCATTCTGAGGTCTGGGGAACCGCTCGAAGTCGTGAATCGTGCAAAAAAATAAGGAATATAGGGATTAGCCCGATTCTCTCGGACTGGAATGATAGGCGAACGTTATCAAATCTCGATGCTTTCACTCATATTGTCATCGCGGTGAGTCGAGGCAGGGAAGAAAAACGTAGTCATTGGGAGTCCCTAGTAATCGGACTTAAGACCCTACTCCCGTACATTAGTGCAGCTGAAAATGTTGTCTATATCAGTTCCACTGGTGTTTATCACCAACGCGATGGCTTGTGGGTTGATGAGAATTCCCCCACTTTTCCGAATCGCCCGAGTACTCGTGCTCACCTAGCGGCGGAAGATCTGTTACGACGTGATCGCCCTAATCAGCCGTGGAATATCCTGCGTCTCGCCGGCATTTACGGGCCGAATCGAGTACCCAATTGCCAAAACGTCTTGAATAATACACCCATCAAAACCTCCCCAAATAGTTATCTCAACCTAATACATGTGGAAGATGCGGCACAGGCTGTCACCGCTGCCATAGAAAAAGCAGATCAATCGAAATATGTCGTCTCGGATGATCGTCCAACAAAAAGAGCTGACTATTATTCGTTCATCGCCCAATATCTAAAGGCATCCCCGCCGACCTTTATCAATATCAATGATCCTTCGACTAATCATTCTCGGGCAGAGGGAAACAAAAGAGTCTGGAATCGAAAGATGAAAAATACTCTCTTACCCAAACTCAAATACCCAACATTTGAGCAAGGACTGCCAAATTTGTTAAAACCGTTTGTTACTCAGTCGAGTGCTGCGAACACTAGATAAGGAAGCATTGATTTAGGAAGTTCACTGTAGATTTCTCGTTATCACTTTTTCGCTCGTCGCTGAATCCAGAACATGTTACCTCGCAAACCAATCTTTCCCGGCGTTATCGAGCTGAACTTTCAAGCAGGAGAAGTTCTTGGTTGCAATGTTTATTTGATCTTCGACGATGACGAATGGCTTCTGATTGACATTGGATACGAAGAAACCGTTGATGACTTTATCGAAATCATTCGACAACTGGACTTTCCATTATCGCGTTGCAAAACGTTAATCGCCACTCATGCTGATGTGGATCATATCCAAGGCCTAGCTTTAGCCAAGCAACGACTGAAGACCTCCGTTTCATGCCACCCAAAAGCCATCACTGCTCTGGAGACAGGAGACACCCTCGTTACGATGGCTGAAATCAGCGCGCAAGGTCTTCGGATGCCGATGCCAGCTGTCACCGTCGAAAATACCATGCAAGATGGCGACGTCATCGAGATTGGTAATATCCAAATGGAAGTCTGGCACACGCCGGGCCATACGGATAGTCAGCTTGCGTTTCGATTAGGAGATACACTCCTTAGTGGTGACAACATCTACAGAGATGGATGCATCGGTGCAATTGATGCCCATCACGGGAGTGACATCAAAGCATTCATTAACTCACTCGAACGTATTCGCGATAGCGATGTTAAGTGGCTAGCACCGAGTCATGGCCCAACATTTCGCAACGACCCAGACCTTTTAAATCGAACGATCGAGCGACTTAGTCAATATCTACACATGGCGGACTTTGGAACTCTGGCAGAAAACTGGCCGCTAATGGACGAATGGGAAGACGAAGTTGCGAAGGGAATACTTCCAGATGGCCTGTAAATCGGCTGGTCAATGACACGGCAAAAAACCTGTCAAAATTTTCTCGTCAATGCCTTGATATGATTTGAAAACCTGACTCGTAGTTTACTCGACTGAATACAAGCCCATGTCACAGCATAAGTCGTTGGCCTATGCTTTCAATATAATGCGTGCAATTTAACTCTCAATCAACGGTTTTGTTGTGAACCTCGATTCCACACCAACATCCCTAATGTCAGACGATGGCAATGGCTACCTAGGCATTGACGTTGGTGGCACTACCATCAAGTATGGAGTGTGCAAAGGCGACGGAACCATCGTCTCGCGTCAGTCGATTCCAACTGAGGCATTGATGGACCCTGAAGCTGTGATCAGGCACGGTCTTGAATTTGCCGATGCAGCACTCATAAGATCCAAAAGCAAGATCACGAAACTAGCGGCCGTGGGCCTAGCTGTTCCCGGAGTTTTGGACACCACGAGTTGGTGCTTACGTGAGGTCGTTAATCTCTCGCACTGGACGAACCGTCCATTGCTAGAAATCCTCAATAATGAAACCCACCTGCCGTCAGCAGTGATTAATGACGCGAACGCTGCCGCCTTGGCCGAACATCAACACCGAGGACTTCATCAACAATCACTAGCGTTGATCACCCTCGGCACGGGCATTGGCTGTGGCCTAGCGATAGGAGATCAAGAGTTGACCGGGGATCATGGATGCGCTGGTGAAATAGGTCACCTGACGATTAACTTTTCCACCAATGCTCCAATGTGTAATTGTGGGCAGCGAGGTCACCTTGAAGCTTACGCTGGTGCGCCTGCCGTGATCGAACGAGCAAAAGAAGCATTTAATTCATGTGCCCCCAATTCGATTCCTTCAGAATTTCGTGAAAACCATTTCGACCCGCTATCCCTCGCGACAGCTGCGGAAGAAGGTTACTCTGAACCGCGGCGTGTGATTCTCGAAACCGCAACCTATCTGGGTCAAGCCATTGGCATATTGGGTCAAGTCATTGACCCTGAGGTTGTACTGCTTGGAGGAGCGATGACATTCGGTGGCAAAGACAGTGAAATTGGACAATCATTCTTAAACGCTGTCCGGATGGTCGTAAAAAACACCACGCTTCAGCAAATAGGTGGTCAGATGAAGATTGACTACGCATCCCTAGGAAACACTGCAGGAATTATTGGCGCAGCACTTGTTGCAAAGCAAAAAGGCCGAGAATCATGACAACAGCAAATGAACGCATACCTTGTCGCATTTTCTCACGTGCCTCCGAGGCCAGCGTTGCCGCCGCCGATGAAATTGAACAATTGATTCGGGAACGTAGCGAGTCGGGCAAAATGTGCGTGCTAGGCCTTGTTACCGGTTCAACACCCACGGGGATTTACGAGGAACTTGTTCGTCGGCACAAGAACGAAGGCTTATCATTCAAAAATGTAATCACATTCAACTTGGATGAATTCTTCCCAATGCAACCGAACGAACTTCAAAGCGTCGCTCGGTTTATGCATGAACACCTATTTGATCATATTGACCTACCCAGTGATCAAATACACATCCCCGACGGAACAATCAGCAAGAATGACGCGTCAGCGTTTTGCCAAAACTATGAGAAGGCAATCAAATCCGCTGGCGGCATTGATTTGCAAATACTTGGAATCAATCGAACTGGCCACATTGGACTCAATGAACCGGGTTCCGATCGAACTTCTCGAACTCGCATGATAACTCTTGATAGTGTTACGCGAACTGATGCCGCGAGTGATTTTTTTGGTGCTGAAAATGTTCCGAGATATTCGCTCACGCTCGGAGTTGCCACGATTTTGGAGGCAAAGCGAATCCTTCTACTTGCGTTCGGTGAAGGCAAGGCGAACATCATTGCAAAATCAGTCGAAGGCTACTCAACCACCAGTATCCCAGCGACCTTTTTGCAAGATCACCCCAACACCGTCTTTTTACTAGACGAGGCCGCGGCGTCAAATTTGACTCGAGTACAATCACCTTGGTTGCTAAATGAAATTGAATGGGATTCTGCAACCATTCGGCGCGCTGTCATCGACCTATCCGAGGATGTGGGGAAAGCAATCCTGAAACTAACGGATGCCGATTACAACGAACAGGGCTTGCAAGATTTACTTGCTGCTCATGGGAGTGCATACGATATTAATCTTCGCGTATTTAGACATCTTCAATCCACCATAACCGGCTGGCCAGGAGGTAAGCCTGAACACGAAAAACAGGTTGGCGATCGACCTGGACATCGGGATGATATTTTCCCAAAACGTGTTATCATTTTTTCTCCCCATCCGGATGATGATGTAATCTCAATGGGTGGGACCCTGATTCGATTGGTCGATCAAGGGCATGAGGTGCATATTGCTTATCAAACCTCCGGCAACATCGCGGTGTTCGATGAAGATGCACTACGGTTCTCTGAATTCGTCGAGGACTTTTGCAGAGAGTTTAATATTCGCACAGAAGGCCTAGAACAATTAGAAACTCATGTTGATGAATTCCTGAGGAATAAAAAGCCTGGAAATGTTGACAGTGAACCGATTCAACGCATCAAAGGGCTTATTAGGAGAGGTGAAGCAAGAGAAGGTGCTAGGTGCTGTGGTGTTCTTGATAATCATCTCCACTTCCTTGACTTGCCGTTCTATCAAACGGGTCGGGTGACTAAGAGTCCAATCTCTGATGCTGACCTGCAGATCACGCTTGATCTTATTCGCAAGATCAAGCCGCATCAGATCTACGCCGCGGGAGATTTATCCGATCCGCATGGCACCCATCGAACTTGTCTATCCGTCATCCTACAGGCTTGTCGCCAATGCGAGCACGAAGACTGGTATGCAGACTGTGCTGTTTGGCTTTATCGCGGGGCTTGGCAGGAATGGGCCCCTCACGAGATTGAAATGGCTGTACCTCTTAGCCCGCAGGAAGTCGCTAGGAAACGCGCGGCTATCTTTAAACATGAATCGCAAAAAGATCGGGCGTTGTTCCCTGGATCTGATGTTAGGGAATTTTGGCAACGAGCTGAGGCTCGAAACTCAGAAACGGCAAAACGGTACGATGCGCTCGGCCTTGCAGAATATGCGGCGATTGAGGGATTCGTTCAGTGGGACGGCAATTCGGGTTTGGATCTTTGAGTATTTGTGTAGCCAATTGCGAATCACGATAAACATCATTAAAAACGGACGCGATCTCGCTGTTTGATTGTGGCTCAAACCATTTAGGTTGGCACTTGCTGCTCACTGTAATGACCTGCTTTCGCGGGAGAACGCAAAGTTCACCTTGTCTGGTTGAGTCGCGAAGGTAAAGTGGTTTCAATAATCACCCATTTCTTGTGATTGCCGACATAAAACGCGTTTATCTGTATGACATTCACTAGCCACGCAATCGTTTTACTAGCGAAACTATTTAGCGGATTCACGGTTCGCTGGATCGACTGCCAACCGGAAACATCTCAGCGAATTTACTTTGCCAACCACACAAGTCACCTCGATGCAGTTTTGCTGTGGTCCGCACTACCCCGCAATCTTCGAAAAATCACCAGACCAGTTGCTGCCAAAGACTATTGGGCAAAAGGTTGGCTGAAACCACATATGGCAAAAAGCTTCAATGCCCTATTGGTTGACCGAAAAGAAATAAAAGTGCACAAGAGCCCCATCGACATCATGCTTCAGCAGATGGGCGATGTCTACTCCTTGATCATTTTTCCAGAAGGCGGACGATCTTCTGGCGACGAAGAGATGGGGACATTTAAGAGTGGTCTTTTTTACATGGCTAAGAAGAGACCTGATCTTGAGCTTGTGCCGGTATACATTGACAACGTGAACCGAATTCTCCCACGAGGCGAAGTACTTCCAGTTCCCCTGTTAAGCTGCATCACCATTGGAGCTCCGATTTTTCTCGAAGCGGGAGAACCAAAAGCTGAGTTTCTCCAAAGAGCACGCGAGAGCGTGCTCAAGCTCAAAGAAAACTAGAGGGCAGAACGACAGTCGAACCGGTTATCTCTCTTGCGATAATGAAAATTTCCGGTTGAATGAATTCTTACGATATTGTCAATATCTAAAGATCCAGAATCTCTACGAAACGAGTCCTACTCGACGTCGCCTGCATTACGTGGATTAACTTTTAGACTTTCTAAATAAGCAACCAAGTCTCTCAACTGCCGCAACGATAGCTTCTGGATCAAGTCTTCTGGCATCGAAGACTTCCCCTTTCGTCTCGCCTCTATCTCATCAACCTTTAATTGGACAAGCGAGCCATCTGGCTTTATCAGATCAACTATCTCAGTGGTCTCTGATTTGATAATCCCTGCGATGGTGTTTCCTTCGACAGTGAGAATCACAGCGGTTTCAAATCCTTCCGCCACCGATGCGTCTGGTAGACAAATCGACTCCAAAAGATATCTTGGTTCTTTTGCGGCTCCGATCATCGTCAAATTTGGACCGACCTGTCCGCCAGACCGATCAACTTGATGGCAGCGCAGACAAGACAGCCGGCTATCCTCAAAAAACAATTTACGACCCGCCTCGATCTCACCACCTTCCAAAGCTAAAAGCCAAGGACCAAGCGGATCGGTAGCAATTAAGTTATCTTCATAAGCTTTTAATTTTGCCACCATCTCACCACTCAAACGCCCATTGGAAGCCTCCACAAGATTCAAAGCAACGTCGGCTGGAATATCGCCAGCCAAGTATCTCTCCATGCCGAGATTAATGGCTTGTTGGATTTTTTCGTCTTTCATTGGCGCAATGAGATCCCACGCAATCTGCCGCACACGAGAATCACGACTCTCAGTTGCCTCTATTAATCGATCGACCGACTGAACAGGAGCATATTCGGCAAGTACTTCTAAAGCTGATAGCACAACTTCATCAGCGGGTATCAAACGAATATCTAAAGCAATTACAACGGCGGTGTCGGCGTCAAGTCGAGCAAGGGCAGTCAACGCATTCGCTCGCTCACTTGAGGTCAAATTTTCATCCTTGACTCTCCCCGCTAACATTGGGGCTATTCCCTTGATCCTCAATTGAGATGCTACTCGGATTGCCTCATCCCTTATTTCATCATCTGCAATCATTAACGCTGGAAGTTTTGGCTCCAGCGCCTCAGCAGCATCGGCAGAAGGTCTCACTTCAATTGGCCGATAATCATTCAAGACGCGATCACGCGAATCACTTGGATTCCAATGTTCCATAATTCTCAAGGCTTCTAGCCTCATCTCGTTGCCAACTGCTGGCCGTGCGGCTACCTCGGCCACACGCTGAGCGGCTAATTTGGAACCAGCACGGTGGTTCGCATTTAATGCGCGCCGCACAAATTCCACGTTTGCATTGTGAAGATTCGTACTTTCACCTAGTTTTTGCATCGCCTCAGGAATAGGTAGATCATAAATCGCTCGAGCAGCGTCCAACGCGACGAGTTGGCTTGAGTCCTCTAAGAAATCAGCCACAAACGAACTCTGTAAGTGCCTGAGTGCAACCACCGCAGATCTTCTTAAATCTTCAGATGGGTGCGATACGAGTAATCTCAATTGTTCTGGGGTTTGGATTTTCGCGAGAGCGTGAATGCTCGCATGTCTGATCGCAGGATCGCTTGAAGATTCTTGGATAATGATACGCTGCACTTCCTGAACCGCAGCACTGTCACGAAGATCACCCACTGCCCGAAGAGCAAAGTATCGAACGCGTGATGATTCATCGTGCAATGATTTTCGGATCAAAGAAGCGGCGAGCTGATCTTTTCGCTCTCCCGCAACCTTTATTGCTGCAGCCCTTATCACGCTATCAGGATCAGTCAGAAGCTCACGAATTCCCTCCAGTATGGACTTTTCTAGCAAAGGATTTTTGCGTGCTATCTGATCGATGCCCCATAGTGCGTGAAGTCTAGCTGCCTGTTGATTTTCTTGTTTAGTTGCAACACCAACCAACCGTTCCCATAGACCCCGCTCGGCAAGTTGCCACTGAGCTTCTAGTCTGATTCTGCGATCCTGGTGCGATAAGTTCTCCTCCAGGTTAGCCTCTTCAACTTCATCCCAATTGAGTGCAAGCCGACTTTGCACATCCTTTACCAGATCAGAGTTGGAAAAGACTGGATCCCTGAAACGATATATTCTCCCCTTTCCAAGACCATCCCATCCGTTAACCCAATCACTTACATACAAAGAACCATCGGGCCCAAATGCAATATCCGTCGCTAACACAGTCCAGATTGGATTGTCATTCGCACCGAATTGGTAAGTCGCTCCCTTCGGCTCCAAATGGAATGTCCTTACTCCACTATTGGCTGCGCCACCACGAAAATCACAAATGAAAAATGTGTCTTTAAATTTCGGACCGAAACCGGTTCCGGGGTAATAGGCGAGACCACTCGGTCCGTCAGTAAAATTCGCAATCGGAGGAACAATGTATGCGGGTTGCTCCGCGTGATGTAGCTTCCAAATCGACTCGCGATTGAATGGTCCGCGATCAGGAAGATATTGGTAATACATCCTCCAACCACTGTCCCCATCCTGCAGTAGATGAACAACACGCGCCTGATCACCACTGTCACTGTTGTTATCAACGGTAAAAAAGTCACCCAGGTCGTTGAACGCAAGTTCTTGAGGATTCCGAAGCCCATAGCAGAATACTTCTAATCCGCTTCCGTCGAGCTCACAGCGAAAAACTGCACCTGAATCTGGATTTGCCAACACAACTCCTTCTTGTGTCGTGACATGATATCCTCGATCCCCGATGCTAAAGTAAAGTCGTCCATCGGGTCCAACAATAAGACCATGTAAATCATGCCCTCTGAAAGCTACACGAACTCCAAATCCATCCGACAAAACAACTCTTTCGTCGACGACACCGTCTTCGTTGCTGTCGATTAATTTCCATAACTTCGGAATACACGTGTAGTACAGTCCTTTGGGTCTCCAAAGCACACCGGCTCCGGTGCCTTCTTCAAGATGATTAAAACCGTTCGCAACAACGACGCTTGAATCGGCTTGTCCATCTCCATTAGTATCTTCCAGTCGACGGACTCGGTCGTCGTATTGCTCATAAGTTACAACGGCGTCCCCAAGTAATTCCTTGTGATAATCAATACGATCTTGCACGGTTTCCGCTGCTAGATCGGCTAGAAGCCATTTCTCATCGTGCCCACGATTGTCGGTCACCCCTCTATTTTGCCGATACGTTTCAGCAACATATATTCTTCCGGCATGATCGATATCAAAAGCAACAACGTTAGCAACATTTGGTTCTGCAGCAAAAAGCTCAATTTCCCAGCCCTCGGGAAAACGAATCACCTGCATTGCTTCTTCGCCCTCAGATGAAGCTTCTGCTACCTCTGGGGTCATTGCTTCTGTAATCTCGTTGTCTTCTGCAAGGAGAAAAGCTGTCGGCGTGAAAAATGCTGCCACAACTAAATTCAAGTAGCTACATCTCATCTGTAATTAATCCGCCAAATTAGGTTGATGACACAATCGGCAACCTGATGATTGACCTGACGAATATTCGTTACAAACTCGTCAGCAGGCCGCCACGCAATACTGACCTGCCTCTCATTCACAGAATGAAGCCCCGTTATCGCAAGACCGACATCAAGTGAGCCAGGCCACAAAGCAAATCAAAGCAGAGCAGAAATCCAAAATATCTATCAAAGATACCTAGTGACTAGACTTATTGGCAGAGCAACCGTATTGCATCGGTAAAAATGGAGAAGAATCAAAGCAAACCTAGAACCTCTTTTTACCTTGGTTGGGTTTCTATATAAGGAAATAGCCAACAAAGACGTGTTCTATTTTTGCCGATATACTTTCGAACAGCGAGCGGTGCGAACGGTCGCGAAACCGTTGTTTCACTAACAACTTCAAACAATTTACCCTAAACCGAAAGCAAGTAATTACTGATATGAAAAAACTTAATCGACGAAACTTCTTGAATACAACCGCGGCAGCGATTGGTGTTTCCGCTATCACAAATGGATCGGTAAAAGCTTCTACCGCTAACGATGAGATCAATCTCGGCTTTATTAGCTGCGGCGGGCGAGCGGGCCAGCTAATGGGTCAATTTTCAAAAGTAGAAGGCGTAAACATCGCGGGACTTTGTGACCCCGACGAAAAGCGTCTTGGGCTAGCAAAAGAACGCTTCCCAAAAGCAGACGCATGGAAAGATCTTCGTGCACTTATCGATTCAGATTCAATCGATGCCGTCGTTGTTGCTACCTGCAATCACTGGCACTGTCTTGCAGCGATTTGGGCGATGCAAGCGGGTAAAGACGTTTATGTCGAAAAGCCACTTTCCCATAGCCAGTGGGAAGGAAAACAAACCGTTGCAGCCGCGCGTAAGTACAACAAAATATGCCAAGTGGGAACGCAACAACGATCCGATCCGATGCAGACCGAAATTAAAAACTTCCTTCACCAGGAAAGGGAACTTGGCAGTCTTCTGGCAGCAAGAGTTAATCGATATGGGATTCGACCCTCAATTGGAAAACGCGATACCCCATTACCTATCGACAATGAGGTTGCCTATGACCTTTGGCTTGGCCCCGCAGAAGACCGCCCGATCTTCCGCAACGCACTACACTACGATTGGCACTGGGACTGGAACACTGGATCTGGAGAAATGGGCAATTGGGGTGTTCATGTTCTAGACGATGTGCGCAATACGGTATTTCAGGATAGTGTGTCTTTACCCAAGAGAATCTTAGGAGGTGGAGGAAGAGTTGCGTTGAATGATGCAGGCGAGTCGCCTAACGTTCACTTCGCTTACTTTGACACCGGAAGTATCCCTGTCGTGATTGGCTTATCGAACTTACCTGCAGAACCTAACGGAAAAAAGAGTCCTGCCCACCCTGGCCCGAGCAGCGGATACGTCGTCTACTGCGAAGGAGGTAGATTTGAAGGGCAGCGAGGGCGCGGAGTTGCTTTTGATTCAGACGGAAAGGTCATTCGTGAATTTCGCGGTAACGGTGATGTCAAACACCAGCAAAACTTCATCGACGCCGTCCGCTCTCAAGACCGAAACCTCCTCAATGCGGAAGTAGCGATTGGCAACGACAGCACAGGTTGGTGCAATCTCGCTAACGTCGCAGTGCGATGCGGAAATCGCTTCGCTCAAGAAACTGCGAACAGTGTAATCCTCGATCAGTGGGAGGAACTGTTAAACGAGATGAAACAGCATCTTGGAGCACATCAAATCAATTTGAGCGACGATTCGATCAAACTGAGTCCTATGCTGGAACTTAATTCAGCGACAGAGCGATTTGAGGGTCAACATGCAGAAATGGCAAATCAGTACCTGAAACGTGAATACCGCTCCAAATTCGCGGTGCCGGAAATCAGCTGATCTCGTTCAGGCTGCAAGCTTAAACTGAAAGAGAAATGGAAGTTCATCTCGCTTTCATTTCTCTTTCTGTTAGGAAACTACTTAGAGGCTAAATAGATAGCCTCCCCCGTGAAGCGTTCTTTCATTTGCTCGTCGGTCCATACTGTCTCACCGAAGGCTGGATCGATAATCTTCCAGTTTCCTGACTCATCCTTGCCAACTACCACAATTGCATGGCCCTCTCCGTGTGACGGGAAAAGCCAACGAATGCTTCCGTAATATTTAACCGTCGACCAATCTCGCGTACGTTGACCCAAACGCACCAAGGATACATTTGGAAGCCCAGCCTGTCTCGACCAATGATCGGGATTCGCGGATGCAACTTTGGGTTGTTTGCGATTATCATCGAGAGCTTTTACTAGACCACGATACAAACCGAGCGACTCGGTTCCTTTTTCGCTGGTCAAGCACCATGTAGCTAAACTTTGTTCCGTACCATTTACACCATGGAGTCGCATGAGCGTGACCGCAGCAGCAGGCGCACAACTAGAAGGATGACTTTGCAAACACGTACTGTCCTTCCATAACGTCTGCGAGCTTAAAACAAGTGGGTGCAAATTTGGACGAAAGTAAGGCACCGTCGCATAAGCCAATGCAAGCGTCAGTAACACAGCTGCTGTCAGTGGTCTAGCGAAGCGAGTAATTTGATGGCTCTTGAATGCGAGACCTGCAGCGACACTGAGTAGGACGGGCGTAATATTCGCCAAAAACACAACGTATTGACTCGGTATAAATTTAGCCCAGTCCAGCCTGCCGGCAAAAATCCAACCAAATCCAAGCGTGGCAAGAAGTACTAACGAAATAGCCGGCCCTCTTCGACATGTGCAAAACCTGGCGGTTGCTAAAAAAGCGAAGAGGACAATCGCCAGAAGTATCGTTACGGAAAATAACAGGTCTACGTGCATCGCGCAGCCTCCTAACGTTGAATTGCTAAGATTGTGTTAACATCTTAAGCAGTTCACGTCAAGTTTTTTTAATCGCGACTCACCAGCCTCATATCGTCCAATCCGAAGCTGCGCTAATTTTTCCGGATTTAACGTCAAAAAAACAAGCCAGCTCGATCGCTCCCTACCTTCCTGCGATCTCGCCTGAACCCAAATTTGCTTTTAGCGATTGGTTACTACAAAAATCACCAAATGCTATGTCCGTTGCGAATTCTCTTCATAGAAACGGTGAAGAGCTTTTCCAACGTGCTACCATGCGTTTTCGACGCATGAAAAAACTTTAGTTTTGGACCCCAAAACGATGAACTGTCGTCTCTCGAAGAGATCGTTCCGGCCTCAATAGGGTCGTGGGGAAGTGAGAGATATTTGGCGTATTGGGAAAATGCTGAGTCTCGAGACAAAATGCATGATGACTCTGGTACCCATTTGATCGTTCATTTCCAGGCAAATGATTCGCTGTATAAAGCTGCATACCGGGTTGAGTCGTCTCTATCTCTAGTTTTCTACCTGACACAGGGTCCACCACCTCAGCTGCAGAACGCAATTTTCCAGACTCACCTCTCACTACATAGCAATGATCATATCCTTTTGTATTTGGCAAATCCGAAATCCGCTCCCCGAAGCACCTTGCTTCCCGAAAGTCCAACGGAGTGCCTTCGACTGGATTAAAGATGCCAGAGGGGATTAGATCCACGTCTACATCCAACCACTGATCAGCATATATCTTGGTGATGTGCCCCATTGCGGATCCCGATCCAGCACCTGCAAGATTCCAGTAACTGTGGTTTGTTAAATTCACATGCGTGGGTGCATCCGTTTCAGCTGAATATTCAATGGTAAGCTCATTTTCGTCATTCCATTTATACACTGCTCGAGCCGTCAAATTTCCCGGGTAACCCTCATCCCCGTCTTTGCTGAAAATTGTAAAAGATACGCCAACTGTATTTTCTTCTTTGATAATCTCTGAGTCCCACAAGCGATACGAAAAATTATCTTTCCCTCCATGAAGATGATGTTTTCCCGAATTCAAGGTAACCTGATACTCCGCCCCGTCTATTTGAAACTTACCTTCTCCAATGCGATTACAGAAACGTCCGACGGAACTTCCGAAATAGGGATGCCCCGATTCGTAGGAACTAAAGGATTCGAAGCAAAGATTGACGTTGGCAACGTCACCTTCGCGATCGGGCACCATGACTTCCAATAAAGTCGCTCCGAAATTCATCACCGAGACGGAATAGCCTTTTGAGTTGACTAGCGTATACCGAATGACTTTCTGATTATCGCTCGTAGTACCGAAAACCTCTGACTCTATCTTCATGTTAGGATTAATTGCAAAAGCGTTTGAGATTGATGTAAGCCCGACGTAGAACGTCACAACGAGCACGAAATTGGCAACTGTCATGCCTTGATCCTATTCACTGGTGTACCAAAAATGATCTCCGTATGTAGCACGTCAGCACTTTGCTAAATGGATAACGAGGATGTTTGATTCCAGCCTGCCAAAACCATTACATGGCAACCAGAATATCACCTTACAGCCATTAAGCATTGGGAATGTTGACATCGGGTTCCCGATTGTACAAGCGGCTTTATCGGGTTACAGCGATTTACCCATGCGAGTCATCGCCAAAAGACACGGGGCAACGTACAGCCTTTGCGAAGTCATGTTAGATCAATTCTTATTAGCGCTCAGCCAAAAGAAGAAAACAAAGCATTTTCTGGACATTCACAAAGAAGAGCATCCGGTAGGTGGTCAGTTGATGGGTGCGGAACCCGAACAGTTCGCTGCCGGAGCACTCAAACTGGTGGATGCCGGATTTGACATTATCGATGTTAATTTTGGGTGTCCCGTTAGAAAGGTTTTGGGTAGATGCCGGGGCGGTTTCCATCTTTCTCAGCCCGATGTTGCAATAGAAATCCTTTCCAGAACCCGCGAAAATGTCCCAAGCCACATTCCCGTAACCGTGAAAATGCGTCGTGGGATTGACGACACCGATGAAAGCCGCGACAAGTTTTTTACCATCTTAGATGGTGCCATCAAAATCGGAATCGATGCTGCAACCATTCACGGCCGTACAGTTGAGCAACGCTATGTTGGCCCCAGTCGATGGAGTTTTCTAAAAGAAGTGAAGGATCATGTCGGTGAGCACTTAACAATTTTGGGCAGCGGTGACCTATTCACTCCACATGATTGTTTATCCATGATTCGCGAAACTCAAGTTGACGGGGTCACTGTCGCAAGGGGCGCTATTGGTAACCCTTGGATCTTTGAGCAATGCCGTGCACTCGCGAAAGGAATCGTATTGCCACCACCTAATGTGGTAACACAAGCGGAGGTAATGCGAGAACATTTCACCTTATGTGAAGAAACCTATCCCGAAAATCGCGCGCCTTTGTTGATGAGAAAGTTTTGCATTAAATACTCACAGAGCCATCCTCAACACGAGGAAGTGAGACTCGCAATGGCGAGAATTCGTTCGAGAGAGGACTTTGAAAAAGTTTTACTTGAATATTATTCAAGCGATGCAGCGGGCCAGTTTATCGATACTGAAGTCCACAAATCTCAAGAAGAGTAGTTTTGACTCACTTGAAGCTAGCACCGCGATTCTTTGCCTCGAATCAAAACGGGCAGTAAGTTATGCGACAATGGATTTTAGAGACAAAGTGCTTCTCAAAAACATCGTGGTTTCTACAAACGCACCACAATCTACTCTTCATCTTTTTTGTATTGATCGAGGCGGCGATATAACGTTCGGGCACCAATGCCCAAAACCTTCGCCGCCTCATCCCTATTGTCATGGGTGAGTTTTAATGTTTCCTCGATTGCCCAACGTTCGATTACACTCAAAGGCTGCCCGATGAGTGCTGTTTCTGTCGCAAAAACCGGGACCTTATCGGAAATAATCTCATCAGTTTCTTCGCATAATTCAGGTGGAAGATCATCGACGTCTAATTTTCCATCCGTATCAAGAACAACCATTGTCTCAACAAAGTTCCTCAATTCCCGAACATTTCCAGGCCATGAATATTCGAAAAATCGCTTCGTTACGGATGGCGTAAAATGAGCGACTGGCTTCTCGTGTCGTCGGAGGAATGATTTTCGGAAATGATCCATCAGAGGCACAACGTCTTCTGGACGCTCCCTCAAAGCTGGCAATTCGACCGTCACTACTTTCAAACGGTGGTACAGATCTTTCCGAAATGTTCCGCTCTCGATCATTGCCTCGAGCGGACGGTTGGTTGCGGAAATAAGGCGAACATTTACTTTGATCGTCTTGTTGTCACCAACTCGAGTAATCTGATTTTCCTCTAGCACTCTCAATAGCTTTATCTGGGTACTCATTGGCATATCGCCAACTTCATCCAAAAAAAGCGTTCCACCATTAGCGTACTGAAAAGCCCCTTCTCTATCTGCAACCGCGTCGGTGAAGGAACCTTTCACATGTCCGAACAGCTCACTCTCAACAAGATTCTCAGCTATGGCTCCAGTATTCATCGCAACAATTCTTTTGCTACGACGTTGACTGTTTTGATGAATTGCTTGTGCAATAACTTCTTTTCCCGTTCCATTTTCACCAGTAACGAGAACAGTGGCGTCAGTGGATGCAATACGGCGAATTCTATCAACCACATTTTGCATTTTCTTGCTGACGTAGATGATACCTTCGAATCCAAAGCGTTCATCTAATCGCTGTAGCAATTCAGTATTTTGTCGCTTCAGCAAAACGGCCTCAGCGGCCTTCTCAGCGATCGCCCGTAACCGATTTGGTGTAATCGGCTTTTCCAAAAAGTTGAATGCTCCTCGCTGCATCGCTTCAACTGCTACAGGTACCGTCGCGTGCCCTGTCACCATCACGACCTGGCAATCGGGTAACCTTTCGCGGACAAGCTTTAAGATTTGCATTCCATCGACGTCGTTCATCACCATATCGGTGATGACAATGTCGTAGGTCTCTCTTTCAATCAACTTTGCAGCCTCGGGGCCACTGGTCGCAACCTCGCAGTGATAGCCGACCTTTTCGAGACTTTCTGTCATTGCCCTTGCGTGGGCTGCCTCATTATCGACAACGAGCAGCTTCAAGAATGAGGTGTCCAACAGGCTACGACCCTCTACTGTTGTTGAATGAGAGATTGAGGAAGAATCTTCACTGGATTGCATGACGAACTCGCACCATGAGTATTGCAACTGGTAAGTAAAGTTGATTCCTTATCAGCTATTAGTAGCGTACCGGCTTTGCAACGACTCCACCTCCAGTGGCTTCTCTCTGGTTGCCTTCATTGCTCGCAATGCGGCCTCCGCAGCAGCGATCGTCGTGATACAGGGAACTCCATGCTGAACCGCCGACGCACGAATTTTTCCTTCATCGGTACGAGCACCTTTTCCACTTGGTGTGTTGAGTATTAGTTGAACATCGCCATTTTTGAGATAATCAATCAGATTCGGATGCCCCTCTGCTAACTTCTTGACAGTCGTTACCTCAACTCCTTCATCACTAAGCCTCGCAGCGGTACCCGCAGTCGCAAGGATTTCAAATCCGAGCTCTTTAAGCTGCATCCCCAAATCTTTAGCTGCATCTTTATGTCGAGATGTCAAGCTAATGAAAACCTTTCCTGTTTCCGGCAAGAGACTACCAGCGGCAATTTGACTCTTCGCGAAGGCAGTAGAAAACTTATCACTGATTCCCATCACCTCGCCCGTACTTCGCATCTCTGGACCCAAAACGATATCGACTCCGGAAAACTTACGGAAAGGAAACACGCTCTCCTTAATTGAGACATGAGATGGGATCGGCTCGTGTGTTATCCCCAACTCCCTCAATTTCAAACCTGTCATGACCTTTGTCGCAATACTCGCCACTGGCACACCAGTAGACTTTGCGACAAACGGCGCGGTTCGACTAGCGCGTGGATTCACTTCAAGAACGTAGAGCGCGAACTCTGTATCGGTTCGCTTCACAGCAAATTGGATGTTCATCAAACCAATCACTTGCAAAGCAGCCGCTAATTTTTTTGTAGCCTCTCTGATTTGTGTCAGTACTGGCTGAGTAAGGCTAAAAGGAGGAATTGCACAGGCAGAATCCCCAGAATGAACTCCCGCCTCCTCTATGTGCTCCATGATTCCCATGATGACGCAATCTTCACCATCCGCCACCGCGTCAACATCAACTTCGGTTGCGTCTTCCAGAAAACGGTCGATCAGCACTGGCTGCCCATCGGCTACCACAAATGCCTCAGCTACGTAACGATCAAACTGACTTTGGTCATAACAAATCTCCATTGCCCGACCCCCCAAGACAAAACTTGGGCGAACCAAAGCGGGGAATCCGATTTTCTTGACCTCGCGACGAGCTTCGTCCATATTCCTTGCGATACCGCTTGGTGGTTGTCGCAAGTTAAGCTCATCAATCAACTGCTGAAATCTTTCACGATCCTCTGCGGTCTCGATCGTATCGACACTTGTGCCGATAATAGGAACGCCAGCTTCTTGCAAACCTCGAGCGAGATTAAGTGGTGTCTGACCTCCAAATTGAACAATCACACCATCGGGCTTAATCGCATCACAGATATTTAATACATCTTCGATTGTTAATGGCTCAAAAAACAGCACATCGGAGGTATCGTAATCGGTGCTAACCGTTTCCGGATTGCTGTTAACCATCACACTTTCGATGCCAATATCGCGCAGGGCAAAGCTTGCATGGCAACAGCAGTAATCGAATTCAATTCCCTGCCCTATTCGATTGGGTCCGCCGCCCAAGATAATCACACGCTTCTTTCCTGAAGGCTCAGGCAATTCATTTTCCAGCTCATAAGTGCTGTAATAATACGGTGTATAGGCTTCAAATTCGGCTGAACACGTATCCACGCTTTTATAGACAGGCTTGACTCCGAGTTCCAACCGGCGTGCTCGCACTTTCAGTTCAGTTGTGCCAGTCATGCAAGCAATTTGACGATCGGAGAACCCGTTTCGTTTAGCGTGACGCATTTGGTCTGCGTCAATCGCCTCCAACGATCCTATTTCTCGCAGTTGGTTCTCCTCTTCTACTATCTGAGCGAGATGATCCAGAAACCAAATATCTATATTTGTTATCGAATGAATCTCAGATGATGACATTCCTGACTTCAATGCGTAACGGATGTAGAAAACACGTTCTGCATTGGGAGTGCTTAACTTGGCGCGCACCTCATCATCGTCAGGCTGCGACTCGGTTCCCCACAAATCTCGATGATCACTCCCAAAACCAAATGCACCAACCTCTAAACCACGCATCGCTTTTTGAAATGACTCACGGAAAGATCGGCCAATCGCCATGGTCTCACCGACGCTTTTCATCTGCGTCATGAGAGTCGCGTCTGCCTCTGGAAACTTCTCGAAGGCGAATCTTGGAATCTTGGTTACGACATAGTCAATTGTGGGTTCGAAACAGGCTTTCGTCTGCTTCGTGATATCGTTAGGCAATTCCCAGAGACGGTAGCCAATCGCGAGCTTAGCTGCAATTTTTGCAATCGGAAATCCTGTTGCCTTACTCGCCAATGCACTCGATCGGCTAACACGCGGATTCATTTCAATCACAATCATACGACCTGAGTCTGGGTCGATTGCAAACTGAATATTGCTTCCGCCAGTCTCAACTCCTATTTCTCTGATTACCGCAAGCGATGCATCTCGCATCCGCTGATACTCTTTGTCAGTCAGAGTTTGAGCGGGTGCAACGGTGATGGAATCACCCGTATGCACTCCCATTGGATCAAAGTTCTCGATGCTGCAAATAATAACCACATTGTCATCTTTGTCTCGCATCACCTCCATTTCATACTCTTTCCAACCAATGATGGATTCTTCAATGAGTACTTCAGTGACGGGTGATTGGTCGAGCCCAATCTGAACGAGAGCATCGAAGTCATCTCGATTATAGGCAATCGCTGATCCGCTTCCTCCCATCGTGAAGCTAGGTCGCACAACCGCCGGCAAGCCGACTTCTTTCAAAGCTGCACGAGCTTCTTCCAGCGTATGAACGGTGAACCCTTTGCAAACGTCAAGGCCGATTTTCTCCATCGCTTCCTTGAACTGATCTCGTTCTTCTGCCTTTGCAATCACAGCAGCGTTTGCTCCGATCATCTCGACGCCGTACTTCTCTAGAACGCCGTTTGCCTCTAAGTCCATCGCGCAATTCAGGCCCGTTTGTCCTCCGAGTGTAGGCAACAAAGCGTCAGGCCTCTCCTTAGCAATGATTTTTTCAATCATCTGCCAAGTCAGAGGCTCAATGTAAGTCGCGTCTGCTAATCCAGGATCCGTCATGATGGTAGCTGGGTTACTATTTACCAAGACTACTTCGTATCCCTCTTCTCTGAGAGCTTTACAGGCCTGAGTCCCCGAGTAATCGAACTCGCAGGCTTGCCCGATAACGATAGGACCGCTTCCAATGATCAGAATTTTTTTGATATCGTCTCGACGTGGCACTTTATTTTTCCAGCGAATCAAATAATTGAGTTTGTTAGACAGCTGGCAGCAATAAATCGGGACGGCAGGTTTTCCCCGTGCAACCGAAAGTTGCTGCTATGACGTGAGCCGCACTTGGGTACACGCCTGTAACCTGCAAGAGACGAAAGTGAGAGGTCGACTTTCTGTCTGCTTTCAAACGCCTGCAGACTTCATGCAAATTGCCGCAGAGAATAGCAGAAAAATTGCTTGCCGTAGAGCCGCTATGAAGCGGATTCACACAAGAGTGCGAATTTCCACGCTTTTCGCGGATCAAGGAGGCATTTACCGGCGAAGAATCCAATAGCTCCCGAAGAATTCGAACCGTGCTGGCCTTTGTAAGAATTTGCAAATCAAGAAAATTCCGTGTTCAATTGGACCACCGAGAAAGGTTCCCGACAGGTACGAAGTAGAAATCATCACTGAGTTAAACATCCAGAGAAAATGGCCGGTAGAGATGCCACTTAGCCGGTACAATTCATCGCAAAATAATTATTGGCTACTAGGTCATCTAGCTGCAGGTTTACCGAACTCTATGCTGATTCGTACCGGTAAGTGATCACTAGCGAATCTGCCTTCATTGGTCCTCGGATCGTCGACGAAAAATTGCAAAATCGCCAAATCACCCGAGGTGAAAACATGATCGATGATTCGACCACTTACGATCTCGTCAAATCCATTCCAAGTACTGTGAGGCCCGACTGCCAGCGTTTTTGAAACCTGCCTTGCATCTAAAAAATGCCCGCCACGCGTTAATTCTAGGTACGGAGAAGAATCTGGAGTGCAGTTAAAATCACCCATCAAAACAATCGATATTCCACCCGCTAGCTCCAAGAGCTTTCGCCTTATCAACTGGCTACTTTTTTCTCGAGCTAACGATCCCCGATGATCAAAGTGGGTGTTCGCAACCAAAAACGTCTTTCCTTCGCGAACCTCTTCCAACTTGATCCATGTGCAGGTCCGAGGTAGAGCAGCATCCCAACCAGCAACCCCCACTTGTTCGGGATTCTCACTTAGCCAGAACGTTCCTTTTTCAATTTCTCTAAATCGCTGCTTTCGATAAAAAATCGCTGCACGCTCACCCCCACTAACTCCATCATCCC
>JADHOA010000134.1 GCA_016779185.1 Rubripirellula sp. | reverse complement strand
GTCCGGTAGTCGCCGCCTTCACCAGTAGGTCGTCAGGTTTTTCGTCAGTCAATGCATAGGAGATCGCGTAGGCGGTTTCAGCGGGTGCCAACATGGAACGACCATCAGCCAGTGCGGGGCCAAGCCCCAATTCAGAACGATAAATGTACTTGGGGCTCACTAATATCGCGATCAATGCGTTGCGGAGCCCGAAGTAGCTTCCCGTTTCAGCGATCTCGTTTCGCATGAACTGACTAAACTTATCAAGGTCATCACTCGTCGGTTCCTGCTGTCCTGTGCGATCGAAATGAAACCGGATTGCTGCGTGCATTTGGTCTAAAGAAGGGTTTCCGTCACCTAAAATAATGTCACGGTAAACATCAGGCGTCGCTAAGTTATATTTCGCGTTCATGGCGCGGTGGGCAGCGCTGATATACCGAATGGTCTTTCCTTCTTTCTTGTACTGCTCGATTTCCGCCTGTTGGGCTTGAAGGACCAATTCGCGATCAGCCCTCCAGTCATCGAGTGTCTTTCCTTGCGACCGATAGTCATACTCGATGAACGCCATTAACAGGGTTCGATCGACCACAAATGCTGCGTTTCGGTAGAGCGTGTCAAAGGTTGCTGAGTCTGCATAGAATAGCGAGGCATAATCTTCGATGCCTTCTTCGCCACCCTTGTTGAAAGGCTGCTTCAGATTATCGATTTCTCCGATCGTGGCATTCGGGTTCGGGTGAACTCCAAAATAGGTTCGCTTTGCGAGATCAAATTGTTCGGGGCTTCTGCGCCATAGTCTTGCAGGCGACCAAGCTGCTTCGGTTACTTCACCCGAGAATAGCTTTTCATGATCGACATAGTTACCGTAGTGCGGAAGTTGATGAAGCTTGTTTGCGACTCGTCCCGATTTTTTTAGCTGTGACTCGATCCAATTGGCGATCTGGTTTTTTAATGTCGCGGGAGGTTGAGATTCTTCCTTGGGGGGCATCGCGTTTAGTTTTAGTTGCTGAAGCACCCTCTGCCAGAGATCCAGTGTTGCGGCATCCTGCAGATTGAGTAGGTGCTGCTCGTTAGCGTCGGTCGGACTTAGGCGTATACCGCCCTCTGGCTCACGATCATCGTGGCATGCGATGCAGTAATCGCTTAAGAAAGGCTTGACCAAGAGTTCCAGTGAACGCGAGTTATCCAAGTCTGCTTCATTTGCACATGCGGTAGTGGCTGCTATCGTGAGGCATAATGCAGAAATTTGAAAAACCACTTGTCTCATACATGCGTTCCAGGAAGTTGCAGGGACCACACCGACCACGCAAAGAAAGTGGGTCAAAAAGTTAATTGCCTAAAAGATTTTTAGTAAACAACAACATGGCCTTGGGGTCAGACTCGTATTCGCGTGCTTCAATCATAGTATAGGTGCATGCTAGAATCAGGGAAATGTTTGGCAAAGACAATGCTAAACATCATCCAAGCTATCCCTTCGTTCACTGCACCGCACCATCCGTCTCCTCGAAAATGAAGGAATTCTGAGTATGGCTCGAGTGATCATCCTAATTGCCGCCATTGTTGCCGTCTTTTACGGCAGTCACTTTTGTGGGAGTGCTATGGCAGCCGGGAAACCGCTAAAGGTTTATATTCTTGCTGGTCAATCCAACATGGAAGGACATGCCAAGGTGGAAACGTTTGACTACCTTGGACTTGATGCTAATACCGCTCCGCTTCTGAAAGAGATGCGCAGGTCTGACGGTCGGCCGACCGTTTGCGAAAGGGTTTGGATTTCTTACCTGACCGGTTCTCCAGATCGAGGTAATTTGGGGGAGGGCTTCGGTCAGCTAACCGCCGGATATGGGGCCCGCAGCAATCCTGCTGAAGACGGTGGCAAGATCGGCCCTGAATTCACCTTTGGTTTGATGATGGAGAAGGCTTATGACGGGCCAACGTTGATCATCAAGACTGCTTGGGGAGGCAAGTCGTTGAACACCGACTTTCGCCCGCCAAGTGCCGGAACCTACGAGTTCAATGAGGCCCAGCTAGAGAATCTGAAGAAGCAAGGCAAGCCGGTTGAATCGATTCAGTCCGAAAGAACGCAAGCTTCAGGCCGCTATTATCGCTTGATGATCGATCATGTTAAAAAGGTCTTAGAGGACCCAAAACGTGTCGTCCCGGAATATGATGCAGAGGCTGGGTACGAGATTGAGGGATTCGTTTGGTTTCAGGGATGGAACGACATGGTTGACAGTGGCACGTATCCCGAACGCGGTGTTGAGGGGGTCGGATACCCAAAGTACAGCGAGTGGATGGCTGATCTAATTCGCGATGTGCGACAGGATCTTTCCGTACCCAATTTGCCATTTGTGATTGGTGTCCTCGGTGTCGGTGGTCCCATTGGGCCTGACTATCAACCACGCTACAAGGTTACCCATCAAAATTTTCGTGATGCGATGGCTGCCCCAGCAAAATTACCCGAGTTTCAAGGCAACGTTGCCGCGGTGAAAACGGAACGATATTGGGATCAGCCTCTCGCTGCGATCGAGGACAAGATGGGCCAAGTCAAGGAGCTTGCTCGTCAATTGCAGCGTAAGGCCAAGGGGTCGGCCAATGAAGATGGAAAAATGACCCCTGAGCAGCAGAAGAAGTATGTGGCCGAGTATCGTTCGAATTTGATCTCAGAAGAAGAGGAGTCAATGTGGAAGATGGGTGCTTCCAATGGAGGTTACCACTACCTAGGCTGCGCCAAAACGATGGCGTTGATCGGTAACGCTTTTGCAATGGCACTACTCGAGATGAATTAGCCTAAACGCGACTTGGCGTTGACTGCTATCCCATTGTTGAATTATTTCAGCGTTGGCAAGACCCAAGGACGTTGAGTAATCGAATTTGATCGGATGTCGTCCAGGCTGCTACGCTTTTTCGGTGCAATCAAGTTGTGTCCGTTCGTTGTCATTACCGACGATAAAAATGGGGTGCCCGATCGCCGGTAAAGAGCGGATCCGATGGATAAGTGCTGTAACGTTTTCGTCGGGTGTTGCCCGGGTATTAACGTGATGTTTTTTGGCAACCGCAGACGCTACGGTTGCCGTTCTGGTCAATGGTCTGTCCCAATGCATGTGCAACTTGGAACGGGGGCTCAACAGCCCGTCGAGCTGCCAAGGATTGGGAGCTAAATGAATGATGATAGAAAATAGACGCTAGCTCACCAGCCATTCAGCTCAGCGATCCTGCCGAGAATACCGGTGCCGTAACGTCCCTCGCGACTGTTGTTCTTGTCAATGTATTTCTTTACCAAAGGCAAGCCGGGTTCCCCCATCCAATCCAGAATATTGTGAAGCATGTCTTCGTTCTCGCACTCGCCAAACAGCATCCCATCTAAACATGCGATTGCCTTGTTCGGCTTACCGAGTTTGATGAGCGTCCAAGCTGACATCATGCGAATCTCATCCGTCTCGTCGCCGAGTGCGATTTCCAATGCAGCAGTCGCATCAGCGGCTTGCTGATCTAATAAGTGCAGCCCGACGACGCCCCACCATCGCATGCCTTCGTCTTGGTGGTTGAGGTAGGTGACGAGCGTTTTCAGATTTTTCTTGTCCCTTGCGAGTGCTAGATCAGCTGCATCCAAGTAGGTCTCGAGCGGATAAAGGTCCTTGTTGCGTACCATGTCGTAAAGAGTCAGCCCGTGCTCCTTTGCACGACGCATCCGCATTTGTTCAGGAAGCAAGCCAGAGTCGTACAACTCGAGCTGTCGTTTTCGCAACGCTTTTTTCAAGTCATTGATTCTTGCCTGATGCTCTTGAACATCGATTAGGTTGTACACATTATCAAAGTCGCTTTGGTTGTCGTAAAATTCTTCGGAGACGCGCGGCTCAAAAAATCGACCTGTGATTTCATCGGTTTTACCCTCGCGGTGATGCTGTTCCCAGGCGGGTGTGGCTTCGGCTTTCCAGAGGTAAGCAAGGTGCTGACCGGCTGGCGCGTAGGGCATGTAGTTTTTGTGGTAGGCGTATCGCTTGTCTCGCATGACTCGTACGGAGTCGAGTCTTTCATCGGCGCGTTCGCGAAAAGCGAGGTGATACTGAGGCTCTTGTTCCATCCCATCACCAAGGAATACTGTTCCCTGGAAAGAACTGGGGATCTCAGCACCAGCCAGACTCAGCCAAGTCTTTGGCATGTCGACGAAACTAACCAGTCGATCGACAGTCGTTCCGGGTTGATCGCCAGGGTAAAGATGTTTGTATTTTTCGGGGACGCGAACAATCAGTGGACAATGAATGCCGCTTGAGTAGCAAAAGCGTTTGCTGCGAGCGAGTACTCCGCCGTGATCCGAGTTGTAAATCACAATGGTGTCGTCTGCGAGTCCGTCTTTTTCAAGTTCTGCGAGGCATTGGCCAACCTTTTGATCCATGTTCTCCACTGCATCCGCATACTTTGCGTAAGTCTTGCGGACCTCGGGTAGGTCGGGATGATACGAAAACAGTTTCATCGCGGCGGGGTCGTTTCGCGTGTTTTCGTTGTCGCCGTGGGCCCGGCTCTCGTGACTGTCATTAAAGTTAACCACTGCAAAGAAAGGTTGCCCTGGTTTGCGTTTTTTCCAGCCGTACGGCGTTCCGGCCCCTTTGCCAACATCCCATGCGTCGTAATCGTCCCGTCCACCAATGTTGTAGTCCGTCTTACTTGGGTTGGAGGTGTGGTAACCAGCTTGCTTTAGCAGGTCGGGGTAGTAGGAGATCCTGTCATGCGGGATTTCGTTCCGGCTTCGCATTGGCTGGGTGCCATTGGAGATTGCGTACATGCCGGTGATCCAGCAGGACCGCGTCGGGGCACAAACGGCTGCGTTGTCAAAACAGTAGCGGTAGCGAAATCCTTCGCTTGCAAGCTGGTCGATGTTCGGTGTCTTGGCATTGGTTCCACCATAGGAACTTACCCAGGAGATACCGTTATCCTCGCTGACAATCCAGAGAATATTGGGTTTTTCCTGTGCCGAGGATTTTTCCTGAGCTTCTGAATCAGAAAAGGGGATGAGTAGTGTGATGCAAAATCCAAGCATTGCGAGAGCTTGTTGTGTTCTCATAATCTTTCTGTCTCCGGAAGAAGGACCTTCTTCGTTTGTATAAAAGCGTCTTTGTTTTTTGCTCACATGAAGCCGATCGATCGACAATGGGAAATCGATCGACAATCGGAAATATCGTCTACTGATGTGATGATTTTCAACCATCGTGACCGCTGTGAGTCTCCTCGCATCTTACTCGAAATTGTCATCGAGGTCGCGACACCTCGCGAGTTGTCATTCTGAATTGAAAAACACTTCTTCAAAACTCCTTCAATCGCTTGTTTGATTTGTTGTCATAGCCAGCCCATCTGGGGTTTTGGAATTGCTTGTGTTGTGGAGGATTCTGTGGTCTAGTGATTCTTGATGTCCGAGTGTTCCCGAAAAGAGACGAGTGGATCTTTCACTGGTCGTTCTGGTGCCCTGATCAGGTCAGTATTGTGAGCCGTCAGGTCTTGAGCTTTTGCTCATCGTTCGCCGCTGGGTGTCATGATTGATGAAAAACACTCACTTAATCTAACCATTCTAGTGTTGATCTTGTTTTAGGAGCGATTTGATGTTGTTCACAAGGAAAAATCGTCATTGCAAAGAACAATCCGAAGGGTTGCGTTCAATCCGCAGTCGCTCACAATCACTCCGGTCGTTTGTTTCGTCGAACATTTCTGGAAGCAATAAAATGTGTTTGCGTATCGCTCTGATGTCTTTCCAGATTTTAGTTCTGGGTAACAGCGCAGTAGAGATGTCAAAGATTGTTGCACAGCAAGTGCAAACGCGAGTAACGGGGCGCTCAACCTTAGGTAGTCATTACGTCCCGAGCGACGCAATCTTGGTTGGAGATATTTCGATTGCAGCAACGCTTATGGCACCGCAGATGGAGATGTACCCCATTGAAATCATTGATGCATGGGCCCAGCAATATCTCGGAGTGGGGGTTGGCCAGCTGGAGTCGTTGAGGATTGTGGTTGCGGCGCCAGGGCCGAGCGAGCCACAATTTGGAATGATTTTGACGACAACAGGTGGGGTAGATGTCGCAAGAATGGGGACGGACTTGGTCGATACTGAATCTGAAATCCAAGTTGATTCACACGCATGTTATCCGATTGTTGATGCGCCAGGCGTCGTCTTTCATCAGCACAAACCCAGCACGCTGATCATCGCATCAGAAGGTTATCTCGACACGTTGATTCGATCTTCCGAACCTGTCTCCGGACGTGGTCCACTTGCAAAATTAGCTGATGCAGCGCCCAGAAGTGCGAATGCCACGGTGGTTGCCTCCATCGCACCGATCCGGCCTCTTGCAATGGGGATGATTCAGTCGATGGGGCCCCAGATTCCTCCACCTTTACAGCCCTTCACACAGATTCCCGCTCTACTAGACGCGGTAACTCTTGGGGTCGATCTCTCGGACGCCGAAGGAACCGTGGAGTTCAGCTTGCTCGCCAACGACGAATCTGCTGCGTCGCAACTCAATGAGCTGATCGCCAACGGCCTCGCATTCGGTCGCCAGTTTGCACTAGCGCAGATGGCGAGCGAATTAGACCCCAACGATCCGATGGCTGATGCGACTCGCCGTTACATGGAACGTGTTTCCTCATTGTTGGTTGCTTCAATCTCACCAAAGCAAAGCGGTGAGCGGTTGACCATCAAAGCCTCGCCGTCGCAAGGTCTAGCGACTCAGGGCGTCTTGGTTGGCATGTTGCTACCCGCAGTCCAGTCAGCACGGCAGGCGGCGCGTCGAGTCAGTTCCATGAATAACCTGAAGCAAATCGGGTTAGCCATGCACAATTCCCACAGTGTTTACCGGAAGTTTCCCGGCGATATACAGTCCGCCGATGGAACACCGTTGCTGAGTTGGCGGGTCGCAATCCTACCTTTTATCGAAGAGAATTCGCTTTACGAACAGTTCCGCAAGGATGAGCCTTGGGATAGTCCGCACAATCTTCAACTCGCTGAACAAATGCCTGCGGTTTACCAACATCCAGGAATGAAGGTGGATTCAGGGTCGACCGTTTACCAACGACCTGTGGGACCTCAGTTTCTCTTCGAAGGGCATGAAGGCATCTCCCTGCGGCAAATTACAGATGGAACGTCCAACACAATCATGGTCGTTGAAAGTCCCGCGGATGCCGCGGTTCCTTGGACAAAACCAACCGATCTCAGGGTTGATATGGTAAATCTTGTCGGATCTATCTGTGGCTGGACTCGTGACGGTTTCAACGCGTTACTCGCTGATGGATCGGTTCGTTACATCGCTTCCACGGTTGACGGTGACGTTCTTAAAGCACTGTTGACGCGGAATGGCGGAGAAGTTGTCGGCCAAGATTTCTAACGCTCGGTGTTTTTCGAGACATGCTGTTTATTTAACTCATCCATCACCCTTTCCTTGCACGGTTGAGGAAAGGGTTTTAGCGAGTGAATTTACGCCGTTTTCCGTCCTACTCGTTTAGCTTGTGTGACGCAAACACTATCGGTTCTGGAATTCCGTGACGAGCGAAGCGAATCTATTTTCTCCTCACTGTCGCTAATGGATCAGCGTTTTCGTTTCAGGATCACCCGGTTGAGTCGCATTAATTCGGATCCGTTTGTCGACTCAACCAGTACCTTTAAGTCTCGATCTCCAGAGGGAATCACGACATCGTCAACTACAAAGGTGTTGAACTGTTCGGCGGTTGAAGTTGCTTGAACTTGATGAACGATGGTTTGGCCGCCAACTTCTAAACGTAGGACACCGCCCGCGTTCAGCGGACTGCAGCCATACACCAGTTGAACTTCGTACTCACCAGACTGCTCAACATTCAGCCTCCATGTTGCCGACTCTCCGGGACGTTTCCATGAATCGATGGTGTCCCAGTCGTATCCGTCAAAGGTGTACTGGATATGTTCGCCTTCCCAAGTTGCCCAACTCGGAGACAATTCGGTTTGAGATTTAGGGGTCGATGAAATCGGAATTCTTAACGGTCGGTACTCGATTCCCTCTGTGACATCAGCGAACCAATCGGTAAAAGAGACTCGGAGTCGCGTGGCGATTTCAGGATGTTTGCTGATCAGGTTAACGGTTTCACCCGGATCATTCTCAAGATCAAACAGTCGCCAATTCTTTTCGCTTGCCACGGCGTCGTTTCCGACGACACACAGTAATTTCCACCTGCCATCGCTAACCCCCCAGCGTCGATCAGGGTTGGGCGAGTAACGATCCCAGGTGTGATAGACATATTGATGATGCGCTGATTGAGGGTTTTCGGTGAGCAGATGGAGTAGGGATTTTCCGTCAATGGTTCGATCAACCGGGATTTTCGCATTTGCAATTTCACAAAAGGTTGGAAGCCAGTCGATATGGCAGGTGAGTGCTTCCGAGGTGCTGCCGGCAGCGATTCGGTTCGGCCACCGGATATAGCAAGGGGCCCGTACGCCACCCTCGTAAGTGCTTGCCTTGTTTCCGTTCATTCCTCCCTTCCAATACTTGCTGACACCACCATTGTCACTGGTGAATACGACAAGTGTTTCATTTTGAATTCCAAGTTGATCTAGATGCTCAAGGAGACCATTGATGTTCTGATCGACTCTTTCAATCAGGGAATAAATTCTCGCTTCACGGATCGGAATCCCCTTGTCGAGATATTTGGTCAGCAGTTTGTCCCCCTCCGGCTGTCCGTAATGCGAGGTGTCGAGTACCCAAGGCGAATGCGGAGCATTAAACATCAACGCACAAAAGAATGGTTGCTGATCGCGATGGGATACGGAAATAAAATCTTTGGCCGCATCCGTAAATAATTCACTCACATAGCCACGAGCTCTGACCGGGCTTCCGTTATGAAAGAGTTGATCGGGAAATTCATATCGTTCGATGTGACCGTGGTAGTGACCGAGGAATTGATCGAAGCCGCGATCTTGGGGCTGGTAGCCGGGATACTTACCGAGATGCCATTTGCCGAATAGGCCAGAGCGGTAGCCTGTTTGCTTGAGTAATTCAGCAACCGTTATTTCGCTGGCTCTCATCGTGTCACCACCGAACCGAGTGTTGTAGAGTCCGGTGCGAAGGTAGTGACGGCCTGTCATGAATCCCGCTCGAGTCGGTGCGCAAACGGGGGCTGCGTAGTATCGACGCAGCTGGATTCCCTCCTCCGCGATGCGATCCATCGCAGGTGTGTCCACATGCGGATTGCCAGAGACACCAGTATCCCAGTAGCCTTGATCGTCCGTCATGATGAAAACGATGTTTGGCCTAGTGCCAGCATTTCCTGCAATCTTTTGGGTCGCAGCAAGAGGATTGGTTGCGTCAATAGTCTGACCCACGGCATTGCTGGAAAGCATCGCTAGGAAAAACGCGTGAAGCATGGAATGAAAGGGTGTCATTCGTCGTTTGAAATTCATGCTAAACCTTTTAGGCGGTATCGCGAGATTAGATTATCAAACGACGGCCCCAACGCTGTGCTGGCGTTGTGGCAATCATTGAAAAACGTAAGCCATTAGGCTGGATTTGCCACATTCAGAATCAACGAATTCAAAATATTTGCTCAGGCAATCTTAATGACGCACGCTCGGTTGATCTCACTCTCGAACTTACGTCAAATCCTGTGGAGCACGTTAGACTTCGGCAAGTTTGGAGTCGGCGTCGCCAAAGTTATCAATATTAAGATCCATCTTCTCCATCATCGATAAAAAGAGTCGACAGAGTTGACGTTCTGGAGCGTTGCGATAGTCAAAGACCTGGCCACCTTTGATTTTGCCTCCGGCTCGTCCAAGCAGGAAGATCGGAAGTTGGTCGTTGTCGTGCCGCGCGCCCGCCATCATGCTCGAACAACTCAGGAGCATGGTGTTATCCAGCAGTGTTCTCTCGCCTTCTTGAATTGCATCCATCTTGTCGGCGAGGTAGGCGATTTGCTGCATGAAAAATTGGTTTACCTTTAGCCAATCTTCACCATCGGAGTGCGACAAAAGATGGTGGATCATGTAATCGATTCCGTTTCCTGGCTGTTGAAGCGACGTCAGGTTGGGAAAGCGTAAGGCGCTGTGATCGTTGTTTAGTTTGAGGGTTGTGACGCGTGTGGTGTCCGTTTGGAAGCCAAGCACCATGATGTCACACATCAATTTCATGTGCTCTGCTATATCTTGTGGTACCCCGTCCGCTGGGCGTTGGATGTTGGGTTCGGTGAGTGTAGGACGCCAACCTTGGAGTTCACCTCGCGCGGACGCGTTTTCGAGTCGGGT
>JADHOA010000133.1 GCA_016779185.1 Rubripirellula sp. | reverse complement strand
CGAAGGCATTGATGCCTTCTTCGTCCATCATGAACACAGGTGGAACGGGTACGCCCGACGCGATCGCCATCTCTTCGACGATGTTCATCAACTTTCGTTCGTTGGGAACGTTTGTGGATGGCGAAATACGTCGCCCACCGAGACTTTCTGCGACAAGGGTTCCACCACCTATTCGCAATTGCGCGATCTTGTAGAACGAACCACAAAGAATCAACGCGAGTGCGCCAGCACCGGTCATCAATGGCAGTTTGAGCGATGATGAGCCTCCGCCTGTCGCCATTTCAAGCGAGTGGACGGTCTTCGGGGAGAGCACTTTTTCACTCACTAACCACGTTGCGCCCGAAATGGATGCAACGATCAAGATCACCGCCACGACAAATAGAAAGATCAGCAGCGTTGATGTTTTTTTTGCGTCCGCTTGACGCTGGTAAAATGAGGTCGCCATCTACTTGAACGAAACCTTGGGAGCATCCGCAATGACTTCACTGTCAAACTCTAACAGCTCTGCGTTGTTGGTGTGCCCAAACATTCCCGCCACGGCCACCGGTGGAAAGGTTTGTTTATAGGTGTTGTATTCGGTGACCGCATCGTTGTAGGCCTGTCTTGCAAACGAAACTTTGTTTTCGGTTGCCGTGATCTCTTCGGTCAACTGTGCCATGTTTTGATTTGCTTTGAGATCCGGATAGGCTTCGGACAACGCGAATAATTTCCCCAAAGCACCGGTCAAGCCTTGTTCTGCACCCCCCAACGCTTGGATTGCCGCCGCATTACTTGGGTCAGCTGCAGCGTTCTGTAGGCCTGCCATTGCCTGATTTCTCGCTTGGATCACTGCTTCGAGGGTTTCTCTTTCGTGAGCCATGTAACCTTTGACGGTTTCCACCAGATTAGGAATCAGGTCATATCGCCGCTTCAGTTGGACTTCGATTTGAGCGAACGCATTTTCGAATCGGTTTTTAAGTCGAACAAGCGAGTTGAAAATGCCAATGACATAAAACACGAGAATGATTGCTACAACAAAGAAAATCACTACCAAGACAACAAGGGTGGACGCCATGGGAAGCTCCCGGAGGTGTGAGAGGGCATAAAGACCATCCAAATATATCATATTTACAAGACTTTAGCATTCCCAATCAAATCAGCATACTTACTCACATCAGGGGTGATGCTGAGTGATTTGTGTTGTTTAGCGAGTAGGGAACGCTGCATTCCTAAAGCGATCCGCTAATCCGATTACTCGGACGGATTTGTTTCTCCTCGATCTTCGGCTCGTAGTGTTACTCCACTCTCGGTTAAGCGATCTTTGATTGTAGCCGCACTGCACTTGCTGGCATCGAACCACGCGTACGCTTTTCCGGATTCGAAGTCAGCAGTTGCGTGCGTTACACCATCGATGCTGACGATTAGGTCGTGTACCGCTAGCGAGCAAGCCTTGCAATCAAGACCAACGATTTCGATTTCTGCTTTCTCGAATTGATCATGTGGTATTTTTCCCAAAGTCTGGATCGAAAAAATGCCGCTCGTGTGTTGTCGAACACGTTGATTCAATCTTTCGGTGATCTCGCTGGTTGTTCCCGAAGCCAATGAATCAGCGTATTGTATCGTTGCTTCTGCTTTTTCAAAATTGATTGCGACAAGTCGTAATTCATCAATTCGTTGTAGTGCCTTGTTGAAAGAATCGGACTGCTCTTTGATGAATAATCCAAGCACCCTGACCGTCATTTGATCTTCCTCTTTGAATGTCATCTTCCTTTGCCTCTGGAGATCAGATGGGTCGGTTGTCGTGATTGTCTCGATACGTACTGGGTGTTCAATAGACTCTAGCGTCTCAGTCATCATGAAACGATTTTTAGCATCAGGTACCCGGTTTGAGACATCGTCGGACGTCGTGTCAGAATCTCTGGGCGGCAGTGCTTCCCCTGCAACGATTGGGTGCGATGTCTTTTTGGTTTCAAATGATTTTTGGTCCTGCTTAGGTTGAAAGAACAAAGGGCTTTGGATGATTTCTTCGATCAGTGTTCGGACGCCCGCTCCACGTGCGATCGTTTGAGTCACGATTTTCTCAAGTTCCGCTCGTTCACTAAACCGAATCGGTCGACCCGTGGCATAGGTCAGAAGTTGTTTTGCGAGGTTTTGAGTCAGTAGGTTGACATCGCTGGCGACGATTTTTTGGTAGTCAGTGATGTCATTGAAGCTTTCTCCATCTTTGAGCTCTCCGTGAGTTTCCACCTCTTTTCCTAGTCGAAAACTGATTCCGATCATTGGGTCAATGTTTCCACGCTCTGCCTGGTCACCCTCTCCGATGGAACGGTATCGATCTCGGTAGCCTCCGATGACATCAAATGATTCGAGCGCGAATCCTGGTGGGTCAATCTGCCGATGACAGATCGCACAGCTTGTGTCCTTGCGATGCCTTTCTAGTTGTGCTCTGACGGTGGTGGTGCCACGCACATCAGGTTCAATTGCCGAGATGTTTGCCGGTGGCGGTAGGGGTGGAGTTCCAAGCAGTCTTTCGAGTACGAATGCGCCTCGGGGAACGGGGCTAGTTGTGGTTCCATTTGCAGTGATCTTTAGGATCGAACCCTGTGTAAGGAATCCACCGCGCGGGCAGTCCTCAGGTAATGGGACCTCTCGTAGTTCGGTTCCTGTGACATTTTTAATTCCGTAATGACTGGCTAGTTTTTGGTTCAGGATGAGAAAGTTTGATTGAATTAAGTTAGTGACGCTTCGATCGCGTAACACGAGCTCTCTAAAGAAGGCTCGCGTTTCAGCAACCATCGAATCTTGGAGATAAGGACTGAACTCCGGATAGATTTTGTGATCTGGGTCGGTAGCAGCGATATCATTGAGTTTCAGCCATTGTCCGATGAAGTCCTGAATAAAACGATCGGAACGTCTATCGGATAAGAGGCGTGCGACTTCACTCTTTAGATTTTCTTTATTTTCAAGCGATCGGTTTTGGCCCAGTTTTCTAAGTCGGTCATCGGGTGCTGAGTTCCAAAGAAAGTAGGCGAGTTGGCAAGCGAGTGCGTTGGTCGACTGCTCAGGTTCATTGTCGACGAGGTGGTAAAGAAAATCAGGAGAGACGAGAGCGTTGCGGTAGGCATGCCGCATTGAGGTTTCGAAACAATCGCCAGTCTCCAGACGCTGTCGAACAATATTGACGTACTGCTCAACGACCGTGTCAGGAACAGGTCTGCGAAAAAGCCTCGGTAAAAAGTCTGCCAGAAGTCGTTTCGCATCAAGCAACGGAGATTCGCTGTGTACCGACCAAATACCCGGTTCGGGATCCGGTCGATTCATTCCAGCACCTAGTTGTCTTGGACGCTCACGAGTTGGTGGGCGAAGGAATTGTTTCGGGGTCGGTCTGAACTCAATGATGGGTAGCGTTCCGAATAGCCGTTGATGACTCTTCGGAGGCCAAGTTTCGTACAGCGGACCTTCGATATCTAGCCAATCCACCACGATGCCTGGGCCTGTGAACTCCAATGCCCGCTTTTTCTTGTAGTAGTTGGCCGCCGGTGCAAGCGATGCGGTGTTGAATCCAATCAGTTCATTGTGGTTCAACCAAACATTCACTTCGTGTTGCATTGGTTGGTCGGCTGGCGCGTCAAAGTAGCCCAAGACATCACTTGGATGTTGGCCTCCCCGGCCATCGCCAGTCAACTTGACGACAGAAAGTCGGGCGGCCTCGGTTCCCCGGCCCCGCATCACGTTGCCGCAGTCCCATTGGAAACTCCAAAGGGAGGTTCGCACACGATACTGTCCCGGGTAAATGGTGACGTGTTCGATGAAGTAGGGGCTCACCGACTCGTCTTCATGTCGGAACAATCCAACACTTGCCCCGTTTCGAAAAGATCCCCATCGCTCATGTGCACCTTGATTGAGATGGTTTTGCTCACCGGCGGGTGGGAAATCGGGGTCAGGCTGGCCATTCTTAAGCAGCACGCCGTCACCATTCATCACAATGTGTGCGACAAATCCGCCTCGATTGACCAATGAGATCCGTCGCTTCTGAATCGTCGGTGGAATGGGGCGAGTTGCAATCGCCATCTCTAAGATGTGATCTGCGGCCTCGAGGTATTTCGCGATGTTCACATGCGAAACGTCGAGTGCTTCGAAGGTTTTATCAAACCCGTACGCTTCTCCATCGGCGGGTAGTTTATCCGCTAGGTCAATCCCCGGCATGTTGAACAGATCACGAACGGTGTTTTCGTACTCTAGACGAGTCAATCGTCGAAGCTGTGAAGACTGCAAGCGTTCTAGCTGTTCGAAGCTCAGGATCTTTTGTGCTAGTTTCGCGATCATCGCTTCTCGTTCGATACGAGAAGGTTGATCACCATCCCGCGGCGGCATCTGCTCATTCACGATTTGATCATGGATTCGAATCCATGTTGAGATGGAGGTGCGGTTGATGCCACTCTCGAGAATCATCGGCAGATTAACTGCTGAGCTTGGTTGTTCACCTGAATGGCAGTCGAAGCAGAAATTTTTCAAGAACCCGATGTCATCGAATGGTTCATGATTCTCCGATCGCAAATTATTTTGAGTGTCTTGCCCAATTGCCTTTTCGTGTTTCGCGCTGATCGATGTGACAATGATCATCGCAATGCAAAGAAGAGGAAAGCGCTGAATTGCTGAGGTGATCAATTTCATGAATTCAAAAACTCCAAGCCTCGCATGGTGCCGCGGCCCGTGGAGAATTCATCCACCTCAATTCCTAGTCTTTGCAGCATTGATACATACAGATTCGACATCGGGTAGTTGTTGTCGGTGTCGAACGCTAAGTGTTGGCCATGCTGAAACCCACCACCAGCAAGCAGCACCGGAAGGTTGACGTTGGAGTGGGAGTTTGCGCTGCCCATGCATGTTCCGTATAGCACCATTGTTTGTTGCAGTAGAGAGCGTCCTGATTCTTGGTGTTCACTCAATGTAGTCAGGAAATCATTCAACGCATCAAATTGACGTTCTTCATGACCTTTGAGTTCAGCAAGCACTTCGGGACGATTGCCATGGTGTGTAATGTTATGAATCACCGTGGTATCAATAAACAGCGAGATGATTCGGGTCGAATCGGTTTGCAGGGCGAGGGCCATCACGTCATAGGTCAACTTCGAGCGTTCAACGAACTGACGTGGATCGTTATTTTCAGGAGGTGGATCGGCTGTGACCTTGGGTTTTGGCCGGTACTCCCATTCTTGGGCAGCCAGTAGTCGACGCTCCAGATCCCGAACCGCCGTTTGGTATTGGTCCATGGTTGATCGATCTGCATGTGATAGCTGCTGATGCAGACGTTTGGTTTGTTCGGTTACAAAATCAAGGGTGCTGCGTCCTTGTCGAAGTGATTCGACTCGTGCCTCAATCTCTCGGGCATCGCCCTGAACAAATAACTGCTGGAAAAGTTGTCGTGGATTTTTTTGAGAAGGGATAGGGGCACCACTTCGCGTGTAGCTGAGCGTCGCGTTTTCGTTAGTGATCGCCAGAGTCATCGACGGAAATCGGGTCTCGCTGCCAATTTGTTCTGCAGCAAATTGGTCGAGGGACACACCATTGCGAAAGCCGCCGCGTTCTGGGTGCGGTGTACCGGTAAGAAAACATTTCTGTGCCGCGTGGCCTCCGGTGACTCCCGGTAGGCTAACCCCAGAAAAAATGGTCGTCTGCTCGCGATGCTTTGAAAGTCGCGAAAGATAAGAACTTGCCTGATAATTCTTTCCCTCACCCTCAGGAAAAAAGTATCGTGGCAAAATACCCATGTTGGTTTCAATGCAAACCATTCGGCGAGGCAAAGCTTGTTCTGCAGTGCTATTTTCAGACGCGCGTGATTCAAGCCAAGGAAGGGCAAGGCACACACCTGATGCCCGGATCGCGGAACGTCGATTCACCGCGATCGATGGTCTGCTGTTAGGTCGTGGTTCGTTCGCCATTGGAATTCTGCTTGTTGGCTGAAAGAGTTACCCGAAGCATCGGGTTTGTACGAGTTGGAGATCGACGATGCTCTGCGACCAGGGATATCGCAGGTTAGCACCGCCGATTCAATTAGAGCGAGCCGATCAGTTTAGACGGATCTGCCACAGAAGTTGTGACGGATTTATCATTTCGAGTTATCAAAACGGCTGAAAAGAGGAGCGGTTAGGGGATTGGTGATCCTATAATGCTCGGTTCGAGTGCCCACGTGATCCTCCATTGTTCGATGTTGAATTTGAAGAAATTGTGTTGGAAATACCAAATGCAAATGATGTTGGTTTTTAATCGCTTGTCACGGAGAGCTTTTTTCGGCATCACGCTGCTGATTCAGTGCTTTCTCGTGCAGTGCTTTTGGGTGCGCGGAAATTTGTTTGCTCAGAACTCCACCAACGTGGGTTGTGTTCAGGCGGGTCAAGGCTTTGCGGGGGAGCAGTTGTGGGGCAAGGTGATTGCAACGCATTGCCTGAAGTGTCATCGATCTGGTGGTGATGCGAAGGATTCTAGGTTGGTGTTTCGTGCCACTGGCTTAGAGACGGTTGAGGACCAGCAGGGGATCATCACCAGTAATCTTCGCACCTTAGCTCTTTTGGCAAAAGTTGAGGAGAATGGTAAGTCGATTCTGTTGCAAAAACCGCTCGGTGAATTGAACCACGGCGGCGAACAAATTTTTGAGTCGCAGAATAAAGCCTATCAACTTCTCGAGGCATTTGTTTCAAATGTTGCTCATGCCGGGGAGATCCGTTCTTCATTATTCGATGAACCGTCGGGTAGCTTTTTTCGAGATGTCGAGATGTTGAGCCCGCAGCGTTTATTGCGGAAGGCAACGTTGTCGCTTGCGGGCCGTCTACCTCAAGACCAAGAGTTGCTTCGTGTCGCTGAGGGTGACGATCAAGCGATGATTGGAGTCTTGAATGAAGTGATGCTTGAGGACGCATTTTTTGATCGACTGCGTGAAGGATTCAATGATGTTTTTCTCACGCAAGGTGTGGACGGGAATCCAGATTCAACGGTTTTGTCCTACGAGCATTTTGAAAAAACACGACTTTGGTATCAGCAGTATGATCTTAGTCACATCGAAGACGAAAATGAGAGACGTCAAGCAGGCTATCGACTTGCGAATGAGTACCGTGCTGCTCTACTCGATGAACCGATGCGTCTAATCGAGTATATCGTCCGTAACGATAGGCCATTTACAGAGATTGTGACTGCTGACTACATCATGGTTTCTCCCTATACCGCTCGTGGTTATGGGGTCTACGAGGAAGTGCGTGAGCAGTTTCGGGATCCTGACGACCCATTCGATTTCATCCCCGTCAAGCTTCAGGCCTTGAAGGGACGAAACGCCAAAGAGGATCAAGATTCTGCGACGGGATATTATCCGCATGCAGGAATTCTAAGCACGTTTCAATACCTTAGTCGTTATCCAACCACCGAGACCAATCGCAATCGCCTGCGAGCAAGAATGTACTTCTTGCATTTCTTGGGAATCGACGTGCTGGAACTGGCGGCCAGGGGTTCTGATGCTGCGGCAGCTACCGAGCAATATGAGGTACCGACCATGCAGGCGGCTGAGTGCGTTGTGTGTCATCAAACGCTCGATCCGATTGCTGGTCTCTTTCAGGATTACTGGAGGTTTGACCGGAATTTTGCCATCTATGGAAAGCGGCATGAGGGTTGGTTCGAGGACATGTTTCACGCAGGTTATGAAGGCGAGCAGATTCCACCCGAGGACCGGTGGCGGGCTTTGCAGTGGCTGGGTGAACGCACCGTACGCGATCCACGTTTTGCGATCGCGATGACCGAACACGCATATTTTCTTTTGACGGGCCGGCGCCCACTTTCCCCTCCTAAGGATCTAGATGATCCACTCTTTGATTCTCGTTACAAAGCATGGCGAGAGTTGCGTTGCGAAACCGAGAGAATTGCTAGGCAACTAGTGGAAAACGACTTCAACTTTAAGCAGGCGATCGCCCAGTGGGTGGTGTCGGATTTTTATCGCGCCGATAGTATGGCACTGGCGAGCGAAGATGAATATCGACTGGTAGAATTGGATGATCTGGGTGTCGTCCGCATGCTTAGTCCCGAGCAATTAGAGAGAAAGATCTTGGCGGTGTTTGGAAGGTCTTGGGGCAAGCTCACCGAGCAGACTGCAATGCTTTACGGTGGGATTGACTCCAAGGAAGTGACCGAACGTGCGTCCGATCCCGGTGGCGCGATGGGCGCGATCCAACGCACGCTCTCAAACGATGTTGCGTGTCGGAACGTGGCTTACGATTTTAGTCGGCCTGCGTCTGAGCGATTACTGTTTCCTCATATAGAGACTGAGGTCCTGCCCGGTGTATCGGTTGAATGGGATCAGGCGATCAGAATGACAATTAGCCAGCTACACTGGCTAATCCTCGGCAGGGAAGACTCACCAGATTCTGAAGAAGTTGGTAGAACGTTTCGTCTATTCTCGGAAATTATTCAGGACGCAAAGGCTGCACACGCGATTGATCCCCGCGAAGCTTGGAGTTGCCGGCAAGGACTGTTAGCGGAAGTTCCTGATCCTCATTACACCGTTCGTTCGTGGCGCGCAGTGGTGACCTATTTGTTGCGACAGGAGGAGTTTCTGTATGAATAAATCTGAATTCGCGAGACGGCTTTTTTTTAAGCGGTGTGCTGCTGCCGGGTTGGGTTTCGCAACGCCCTTGGATGCACGTGTTCGAGTTGATGCATCCGAGAAACAAGATTTGCCCGCCTATGATGGTCCCTACTACATCGTGTTCAACGCCTCGGGTGGCTGGGACACGACTTATTTGATGGATCCCAAGGGAGTTGGGGGAATTAATCGCCTCTACGAGGAGGGAGATATTCTGACGCAGGGTGAGCATCGCTTTGCACCGACGGAAAAGACTCGTGAGGGAGGAATCAGTAACGAAGCATTCTTTTCCGAGTTTGGTCAAGAGTTACTTGTCTTCAACGGACTCGATTATTCGGTTAATAATCACGCGCCCTGCTCACGCTACATGGCGACGGGTAAGCTAGACAGTCTAGCCTATCCAACGTTCGCGGCATTGGTTGCGGCTTGCAAGGGTCAGAGTTGTCCATTGTCTTTTTTGACATTCGGAAATTATTCAGCTACCGGGAATCTTGTCGCCATGTCGCGAGTCCCCTACCTACCATCACTCAAGCGTATTGCAAACGCTGACGCGATGGATGGGAATCCGCGTTCTCCGTATCACGATGACTTTGCGATTTCTAGGATTGAACGAGCGATCGATGAACGACGAAACGCTCGCAGGCAACTTAATCTGTTGCCGCGGCAGGAACGTGCTGAAAACATGCTTTACGCCGCGCAGGTAAACTCGAAAGCACTCGCTCGGGTCACTCCTCACATCCCCGATAATCTGCCCAAGCAGCGATTAGCGCAGCAAGCTGAGATTGCCTTGACGTCTTTCAAAGCAGGGGTTTGTGTTTCGGCGAACTTATCCATTGGTCAGTTCGATAGTCATGCGAACAATGACCAAGATCAAATGCGATTGATACCGGAATTCTTGCAGGGGATTGCTAACGTGCTGCACCGTGCCGAGGAGCTTGGGATTCGCGATCAATTGGTGGTCATCGCGCAGAGCGAAATGGGACGTACGCCAGACTACAACAATGGAAATGGTAAGGACCACTGGTCGATCGGTTCGATCATGTTTCTTGGTCCGGGTATCAAAGGAGGTAGAGTATTGGGGCAGACGGATGAGAAACAATTCGCCCTGCCGGTGGATCCTGCTTCGATGAAGATCGATTCGGAGAATGGAATTCGTATACGGCCAGAACACATTCACGAGTCTTTACGTGAATTCGCCGGGATCGCCCAGCATCCAGCTAGTCTTGAATTTTCACTCGAAGTGAAAACCAAGGAAAAGCTAAGAGGGCTATGGTCATGACTTGTCGGAGTGTTCGTCTAAGTAGTCGTGTTTTTTGACCGATGCGGTGGACGGTTCTCGTCGGCCTGTTTCGAATAGCTACTCGAGATGAATGAAGTAGTTGAGTCGCATTCCGATTTTGAGATTTTAGATTGGCTCAGATAATACATTGGCTATATGGGTGATGGGTTCGAAGAAGAAAAGTTGGCAAGAGAAGCTAATGGATGCAAAAGGGCATCCGACGATTAGCGTGATTACCCCTGAGATGCAGCAGCGTTGGGGAACAGGGCGTTTTGTGATCCCTGCGCCCATCGAAGTCGATGAGATTATGCGTGGCGTGCGTAAAGGTCACTTGTTGACGATTGACGGAATTCGTTCCAAGTTGTGTGTCAAACATCAAGTTGATGTGGCGTGTCCCGTCACAACCGGCATCTTTGCTTGGATCGCCGCTAATGCGGCTAATGAAAAAGAGCAGGAGGGAAAGAAGCGTGTCACGCCGT
>JADHOA010000132.1 GCA_016779185.1 Rubripirellula sp. | reverse complement strand
GATTTGCTGGCGACGAGCGCTCAACCAAAACCACCCTTTCCTGAGTCGCTTGTGTGGTTCCGTGTTCCCGAACAATCCAGTTTGGATGACAAATGGGAATTGTTTCCTTTTGCAATGAGTGACGCACCCGGATTGACCCATTATTTGGGTGTTGGTGACATAGACGGAGACGGTCGGCTGGATGCTGCAACCGGCGCTAAGGGTGGTCCACAAGCTACTTCGATTGGTGAATGGTTCGCTTGGTGGAAAGCCGATTCAACCGCCAAAGGTCGATGGGAGAAAAAGCTAGTGAGTTGCATGGAACCCGGTGCAACGAACATTCATCCTGTGGACGTTAATGGTGATGGCCAAATGGATTTGTTAGCGTCTTGCGGTCATGATCGCGGAGTGATCTGGTTTGAAGGCCCCTCTTGGCACCGCAGAGCCATTGATGAAGACATCAAGGAGCCGCACTGCCTCGCCGCCGTCGATCTCGATCAAGATGGCGATGTTGATGCCGCTACCTGTGCTTATGGCGACCAAATCGTTGTCTGGTACGAGAACGATGGTAAAGGGGATTTTCAACGCCACGTGATCGGTGAAGGCCAAGAGGCATACGATATTCGAGCGGTTGATATGGATGATGATGGAGATCTCGACCTCTTGATTGCGGGTCGAGCCAGCGATAACGTGGTTTGGTTTGAGAATCCCCTCAAATCATCTAGGTAAACAACTTTCAAGTATTTAGTGCCGAGTGTTGTCGTTCGGTAAGTTGTTTAATTCCAAGTTTTGCCAAGCGAAGCATTTCTTGAAGTTGTTCATCATCAAAGGTCGCTTCCTCCCCTGTTCCCTGAAGCTCTACAAAGCGGCCTTTGCCTGTCATGATCACGTTCATATCAACGTCGGCCGCTGAATCGAGTGCGTAATCGAGATCAAGTTTTATCTCATGATCAATCAGGCCAACGCTGATGGCCGCTACCGAATCACGAAGTGGGCCACCATTGCCGACCTGAGATTCAGGTAAAACCTGAGCCACTGCGTCAGCCAGTGCAATGAAACCACCGGTGATTGAAGCGGTTCTTGTTCCGCCATCTGCCTGCAGAACGTCACAGTCAACGGTGATCATTCTTTCGCCGAGCGCATTCAAATCAACGATTGATCGCAAGCTTCGGCCAATGAGTCTTTGGATTTCGGTGGTTCGACCATCGATTTTTCCACCCCGGTCCCTGCGTTTCCTTGGTGATGTACTACCCGGCAGCATGTTGTATTCCGCGGTCACCCAGCCTTTTCCCTGCCCAACCATCCAGGGAGGCACCGATTCTTCGATCGACGCGGTGCAGAGCACGATGGTTTTACCACATCGATACAGAACACTTGCTGGGTTTGAATCGAGGTAGCCGCGTTGAATTTCAACTTCTCTTATTTGATCGGATGCGCGCATTTTGAAATCGGCTCGTTTATCTGCAGAATGAAATGGAAGGGTGATTGAAGTGGCGACATGATCATGGATTCACATCCGTCTCATGACACCTGAAGCCTGTTGTTTTCTGGAAAAAATGAATCTGAGGCTCAATGCTTGTGCCCGTCTTCTCGATGTCGCTATCGGTTGAGAGCTTGTGGAGGTGATTCAAGCAGATGCAATCCGTAAGATTGAGCGATTGCGTCAAACGTTTTCTTTCACCCATTGGTGATTCAATAGCCAGACGAGTAAGCCCTTTTGAGCGTGCATGCGGTTTCCAGCTTGTGAGATGACATCGCTTTGCGGGCTATCGATCACTTCGTCGGTAATCTCTTCCCCCCTCACCGCAGGCAGACAATGGAGGACACGAGCATGACTTGGTGCTTTCGACATCAGCTGACGATTGACTTGGAAATTAGCAAATGCACGTCGTCGAATCGCGGATTCCTCTTCTTGTCCCATACTTGTCCAGACATCTGTGTAAATCGCGTCCGCCGTTGAGACTGCCGCGTCGACGTTCGATGTTTGCTCAATCATGGCTTGTGGGTAGTGTTGATGAATCTGATTGAGCCATTCTGGATTCAGTTCGTAGCTTGCTGGGCAAGCAAGCGTGAATTTCATTTTCAGCATTGCACAGATGAGTGCCAGTGATCCAGACACATTGTTGCCATCTCCGACAAATACCAGATGCTTATCTTTTTCGGTGCCGAATGCTTCTTGGATGGTTAGGATATCCGCGAGAGCTTGGCAGGGATGACAGAGATCGGTCAAGCCGTTGATAACTGGTAAGGCATTGAACTGTGCAAGTTGAGTTGCACGTTCGTGTTTTTTGGTACGGCATACCACTGCGTCAACGAATTGTCCCAGCACGTGCGTAAAGTCAGAAGGAGATTCGCGTTTTCCCCAGCCTACTTCTTCACCCAGGAATAAGCTCGATCCGCCTAGTTGAGCCATCCCGGTTTCAAAGCTGACGCGAGTTCGAAGACTGGGTTTCTCGAACAGCAAGGCAATAACACGTCGTTCAAGCACAGGGGGGCGATCACCCATTTGCAGTCGCCGCTTTAGGTGACTTGCTGTGGCAAGGATCTCGTGAAGGTTGTTAACTGTAATGTCAAAAAGACTGAGTAAATGTTGCATCGCAGTATCTTGGTCGGTCAAAGTGGCTCGATTCAAACGAGTCTCTAAAGCGAGGGATCAGAGAATTCTCGCTCGAGTGTCTCCATGGTGCAACTGATACGATCGATCAGTGCATCTTCTTCGGTTTTTTTGATTTTTAGTGGTGGTTGAAGACGAATTGCAGTAGGTCCCGAGGTTGCAATTCGCAATCCATGACGTTTTGCTGCAGCAACAATTTGCGAAGACTCAATATCGGATTCGATACCGATGGTTAGTCCCGTAACGTTGATGTCTCGAATGAACTCAAAGCCACTAATCGCTTCGGCAATTTTGATGGCGATCGGGTGGATGTCATCTGGGAATGGTGTCAGGCATTCAGACGCGAGCAGGTGATTCAAGACTTTGCAAAGTATGGATGTGTGGACAGGGTAATTCTCAAGATTGTTTGCATAAACTTTCGCAAAATCTTGATTACCCAAGAGTAGCCCGCCCGAGATTCCTGGGAATAATCCGGCTGAGAAAATTACCATGTCCGCTGCGAAGTCAGCAAGCATTTGAAAAGTTCCCGGCCTCCCTGTTGCTCCGAACACAACTTGTGTTTCATCGATAATAAGGGGGATCTTTTGCTCGTCGCACTTTTTTCGGATGTTAATAAGGTATTGTGCATTGGCTGGGATCGCCGCATCATTCAGGTTCACCGGCGATACTAAAACACAAGCCGTCTGTTCATCAATTGCTGCTCCAAACGCTTTTTCATCCCCCATTGGTACATGGGTAAAGCCTGCCATCATCGGCCCAAAGCCTTCTTGTAGTTCAGGAATGCCCGCAGCTGATCGGCACATTCCCGTTCGTCCGTGATCGCTTCCTACCATCGCAATGGTGCGGTAGCACGAATCGCCTTTCAGGCGTCGAGCCATTGAGATTGCGATATCAATGGCAGCGTCTGCAGACGGCCAGACTTGGATAAGATCCGCTGGGATGCCGGCCGGGTTTTGGATTGCTTTGCGAACGGTGTCCGATGATGACGTGATCCAGATTTTTGTTTGCTCAGATTGAGGGGTAGCATGTGGATCATCACGATCTTTTTCCATCCACCTTGCCGAATCCGTGGTTGAAAAATCTTGGATTTGAACCATGTCTGGACTGATAAATTGGCGATCAAAACCTAATGCGTTGCTGCGTCCCGCCATTGCGTCAATTAGCACTTTGTTTTCGGCTAGGTTGACCAGCATCCCACATGGAAGTGTTGCTTCATCCACTGAAATTGGCGTGTACTCGCACGTTTCCCGATCGATTGCTGCAATCGCCTCGGTGTCTTGTTGCTCCGTCACATGACGTTCGAGTGAACCAAAGGCTGAAGTTGCAGGTGGGGGCGTTTCTAGCTGCTCGTGGACTTGATCCTCATCCTGCTCTTGGTCCTCGTCCTCGTCTTCGTATTGCCCGTCATCTAGATCTTCGGAGTCATCCTCGTCATCCTCCTCGGCAAGTTCATCATCTTGCTCGTCAGCGTCGACGTGATCCTCATCCTGCCCTTGGTCCTCGTCCTCGTCTTCGTATTGTCCGTCATCTAGATCTTCGGAGTCATCCTCTTCATCCTCCTCGGCAAGTTCATCATCATGCTCGTCAGCGTCGACGTCATCCTCATCCTGCCCTTGGTCTTCGTCCTCGTCTTCGTATTGCCCGTCATCTTGCACTTCGTCTTCATAACCTTCCGTTTCGTCCTCGGTGTCCTCGTCGGATATATTTTCGGTTACTCGAGTCTCACCAGATTCTTGGCCTGGCACGAAGCGATAATCTTTCTCTTGGTCGATGGAGGGATCCACGTGACTTTCCTCGCTCAAGACAGAATCTTCCTGTGAGGCGTCTTTTGTCTCGAATCGTTCCTCGGAGAGATCATCACTCTCTTCGAATTCAGCGTCATGATATTCATTCATGCGAGGTCACTCGGATCGATAAAAGTGGTCAACGATCATTGCCCATCAAAGACATTAAGGTCGTTAAGGTGTTGGGTTGGTTTATTGATGAATTTCAGTGCCGACGCCGCTGGTAGTAAAAATTTCAAGCAACAGTGAGTGTCGCACACGTCCATCGATGATATGAACCTTTCTTACGCCTCTTCCTAAGGTCTCTAAGCAAGCTTCAACTTTTGGAATCATTCCTGAATCAATGATCCCATCACCAATCAATTGTCGTGCTTCTTGGCTGCTGAGAGTATGGATGATTGTCGAGGGATCGTTTTTATCTCGGCGAACACCATTCACATCAGACAAGAATACAAGCTTCTCAGCGCCAAGTGCTTGTGCTACCGCCATTGCGGCGGTGTCTGCATTGACGTTGTACTTCTGGCCGTTGTCTTCACCCTCACACATCGAAGGGATGATGGGAACTTGATCGGTGTAGGCAAGGCCTTCAATCACACTACGGTCGACTCGTGTAACTTCGCCAACGAACCCAATATCTTCACCATCTTCAGTTTGGTGTCGTTTGCCGAAAAGGACGTTGGTGGTTCGAAAAGACAGGTTCATTGCGCGACCCCCGAGTCGTTCCATCTCTTCCGTTAGCTCGACGTTCAGCTCACCCGCTAGTACGCTCTCCACCACCTCGAGAGTGGCTTGATCAGTGACCCTTCGTCCGCGGATGAAATTGGGCTCGATGCCTGCCTCTGCCAAGGCTCGATTAATCGCTTTTCCGCCACCATGGACAATCACCGGCTTCATCCCGACAGATTCCATGAAGATGACATCAAGAAGGAGATGTGTGAGGGCTTCTTTGTCGTCAAGTAAACTACCACCGAGTTTGATCACCGTCGTTTTACCTCGGAATCGACGGATCCATCCCATCGCCTCGATTAAGGTGTCTGCTTTACTGATTGCTTCATCCACGAGGAACTCTCCGACTTGAAACGCCGCTTTGACAATCGATCCGCAACTCTGATGCCCGATTCCGATCGGCGTTTCGATTTCTGGGTTGTTTGAGAAGGGAAAAACCGATCAATTTAGGGTTGGTAACCCAGAGGGTCAATTGAGACCAGCCGTTCGCCAGCCATCGGAGCCACATTACTCTTGCTCTGTAGTTAAATTAGGGGGATGGGGCGAGTGCAAAGTAAATTAAGAGAAGATCATGAAGCCAAAGCGATTAGCATTGATAGGTGGGGGCCAGATGGGACGGGCCCTTTTGGGCGGTATCCTCACCTCTTCCATTCTCGAGGAAGATGACGTTTGTTTGGTTGATCCCTGTCAAGCTACCCAGCAATGGTGGCGTGAAAATCATTCTGAGGTTGAATGCTTGGGGTTGTCCGATGCAATCGCGGCTTCTCAGGCAATTTTGATCGCAGTCAAACCTAACCAGGTCTCCAGTGTGGCTTCGGTGGATGGAGTTGATTTTACGGAGCGACTAGTCGTCTCCATTGCCGCAGGCGTCTCGCTTACTAGGCTGGCGTCATTGGTGGGGCATGAGCGTGTGATTCGAGTCATGCCCAATACTCCAAGTTTGGTTCGGCAGGGTGCAAGCGGGTTCTGCTGCGGTAAATCCGTGACGCAGGCGGATCGGGACTGGGTGCAATCGCTTCTCAATTGTGTTGGACTTGCGGTTGAGGTCGCTGAGTCTCAGATGGATGCCGTGACCGGTTTAAGTGGCTCTGGTCCAGCCTATGTTTGTCTTGTGATCGAGGCCTTAGCTGATGGCGGGGTCCATGCTGGGTTGCCGAGGAGTCTGGCGATGAAGCTCGCCACGCAGACCGTGTTGGGTACAGCCAAGATGATCGAAGAAACAGGGCGTCATCCGGGGGAACTAAAGGACGCAGTGGCAAGTCCCGGGGGAACCACGATTGCGGCGATCGCCGAACTCGAAAAAAATGCGGTTCGCAGCGGTTTAATACAAGCAGTTATCGCATCGGCGAATCGTAGCCGCCAAATGGATGCTTAGCTCATTCAAAACGTTTTCCCCGCATCATTGTCTTCCTACCGTGTGGCGTGATTGTCCGGCCAATTTCAGCGAGCCAAGAGGGTTTTGAACGGTGAATTCCCCTTTGATCAAAATTGATGACAAACACCTCCCGCTTTATCGCATTGTTTGGGTGAGCGACGTCCCGCATTTTTGCGGTGAGGACGACTGCTTGCACGAAGGCGAGTACGAAGTGCGTTTGGATGTCGATGAGTCGGTTTGGGCGAATCGAGTTGAACGTGATTACGTCATCGAGAGCTTGAATCAGTGGTACAGCGGCGAAAGTTCAGATGAAGCGGGACCAGACTGGGTTTAAAGAAGGTTCTGCTTCGCCTCATTCATCTTTCTGCTTGAGCGATCCGAGATTAATTGCTTCTTCCGAAACGAGTGCGGGAATATCTGACCGGATCGGATAGATCCAATCTTCCTTTTCAGTGACTAGGCCATCTTCGATTGGCTCCATCACTTTGTGCTCGAGTCGATCCCTCGCAACTCCGCTCGCTATCGCTTCGTTAACAAGTTGCGTCATCTCGTTACCCGCGAATCTTAGTTTTTGTCCACTCGATGGACACCTCAGCATTGCTAGTAATTCTTCGCTAATTTTCATCGAGTTGGTCATCCAGAGGGCGTTTCCACGATTTGGGTTTTTCGTTCGTCGTAACAAGCATGCAGCCTGTTCATCCTACTGATCATACCGCGATTTACCGATTCTGCGAGATAACTCGATACAGGCATGGCGTTGGGGCATGGTTGATTTTGCTTGGATTAAACCGTTGGATCGATTCAAGCAAAATCATGGGCCGACTGCGCCGACACATCAATCGGCGTCAGACGCGCTACCTTTGTGTGGCGAGAAAAAGCACACGTCGCGCATCCCTTATCGACTTTGTATCGGAAATTCGGTGAGGCTGTCGCCTGATCCGAACGGGGCCAAATGAGATACGAAAACGAATTAGAAATGCCAACAGCACACGTTTTAACCAACGAATCGTAGAAGCTAAACGATTCAAAAACGCGGTTGGCTCAAGAATTAGGAACAGCAGACAGGTGAAGACGTGCGACCTAATTGCTGGAATTACTCACAGCAATTAGCGCACGCATTAGTCACCTTAAACCGTTTCTCGAAACGAGTTGCCCTGCATTGTCACTGTGATCATGGGCAATTAACTCGTTGATTGGGTATTCCAAACCTCGAAACGAACCATGACGATCGTTCCGAGGTAATGTTCACATCCAATCAGCAAACAGCTCGCAAAACTCAGCTTACTTGAGTTCTACCGATCCACCAGCTTCTTCGATTTCGGCTTTGATCTTGTCGGCATCTTCCTTCGCAACGCCCTCTTTCAGGGTTGCAGGAACGCCTTCGACCATTTTCTTGGCTTCCATCAGCGAAGCGCCGGTCAGGTTTTTGACAACCTTCACAACGTTCAACTTCTTGTCGCCAAATCCGGTCAAAACGACGTCGAATTCGGTTTTTTCTTCTTCAGCAGGACCAGCATCAGCAGGGCCAGCTGCGACCATGACAGCACCACCACCAGCGGCTGGCTCGATGCCATGTGCTTCCTTTAGGTAGTCGCTCAGCTCTTTCGCTTGCTTCAGGGTCAATTCAGCGATCTTGTCGCCCATTTCCTTGGTTTCGGCGCTGAACTCAGCGACTGCAGTATCTTCAGACATATCTAATACCTCAAAAACAGTTTGGTGACTTGGTAAGAAAGGTTTACGGTTTGGAAAGCGAGTCTACTCGTCGCCTTCACTGATTTTTTTAATTTGGCTGTTCAGCTTTTTGCCGGGGCCAAGCATTGCTGCGGACAGTTGAGCACCTGGGCCTAGGATTTGGCCAACAAGCATTGATATCTGCTCTGCTCGGCTTGGCCACTTGCTGACAGCCTTAATGCCATCAGCATCCAGTTTCTCACCGTCCATTACGCCGCCACTGGCGTGAAACGCTTGAAACTTTGTCTTGTCCTTATCTAGCTCCACGATCTCTTTGACAAGAGAGACGAAGTCAGACGATCCCCAGCACACTCCGACTTGTCCGCTCGCTCCTTCGAAAGCAGCGGAGAGCTGAGAACCCTCAGTTGCACGGCGTGCTAGGGAGTTCTTCACCACTAGGAGCTTGATGTCTTTTTTATCCAGCTCACCGCGAAGTTCGGCAGTCGTATTTGCGTCCATTCCGACACAATTGACTAATACCGCATCTTCTACTCCGTCGAGACGGCGGCGAATATCTCGCGTTACGAGCTCTTTGACGTATTTACTCATCGGATCGATTCACTTAAACGACTGATTTGACCTAACTTTGCCAACGTAACTGCTTGCATTTCCGCTAGCTTAAGAGGCAATGCGGACACTGGGGCTCATGGTGGAGCAAATTGCAATTCCACGAACGTAAGTGCCTTTGACGGTTGAGGGCTTGAGGGACTCAATGAAGCTGACGAAAGCATTGATGTTTTCGATCAATTTCTCAGAGTCGAAGCTCATCTTTCCGACCACCGAGTGGACATTACCACCCTTATCGTTTCGGAACTCAACTTTACCAGCTTTGTACTCTCCAACGACTTTCGCAACGTCCGCGGTGACCGTTCCAGCTCGAGGGCTAGGCATTAATCCGCGTGGACCGAGAACCCGACCAAGAGGGCCAACTAAGCCCATCATGTCCGGAGCTGCGATACAAACATCGAAGTCAGTCCAGCCGTCTTTGATTTTTTTGGCCAGGTCTTCCTGGCCTACTTCATCGGCACCCGCTGCTTCTGCTGCCTTGGCCGCATCGCCCTTTGCGAAAACCACGACTCGCTGAGTTTTTCCGATACCGTTTGGAAGCACGAGGCTGCCACGAATGATTTGATCTGCTTGATTCGGGTCAACGCCCAAACGCATGTGCACCTCGACCGTTTGATCAAACTTGGTCGAATCATACTGCTTGAGAACTTCCACCGCTTGTGCGAGGGGAAGTAGGTTTTGAGGCTGCTTGGATAGCGCAGCGCGATATCTTTTTGATTTTTTACCCATTGGGTCACGACTTTCGTTGGTCGGGTGGTTCGGCGAAAACACCTGTCCCGAAGCATGGGATAAGGTCCCAGTGCAGTCGGCGGCAATTTCTCCCACTTGCACGGCAATTCCGCGAAGAGGCAGAATGTGGCTGACGAACGGCGAATCGTCAACGCCAATCACTCTAGACTCACGCAGTTTTTAGCAAAATAGATGCCGGTTCGCGTCTCCGGCATGCGAGTCAGCCCATTACTATCGTACCGAATTGGGCCTTTGCTTCGGTTTGGTTGGATTGTTTTTGAGTAATTCACCCAGAAACTTCACCTTTTTGAAGCGACTGAAAATGGTGTCGGCAAGGTGATCCCTGACATCTCACTGGTGATTCATGAGGATCCGAAGTCCCTCGAGCACCACTTGAAAGCGACGTTTGGCACGGTCGATTTCTTGTGTTTGCACCCGATCACGAGCTCGTTTTGCCTGCAATTCTCGAGGCGAAATCTTGATCCGGCCAGCAGCGATATCGACATCCTCCCTTGTCAGTCGTGCTTGACGCTGACCGGCATCGGCTAAAAAACGGTTGTGCATCATGTCGATCGACTGAAATGCCTTGTCATAAATACCGAGCCGAAACTCCTTATCTCGAACGTAGCCAATTTGATCCGCGTTGGGCACAAGGCCACTACGCTGCGCCGAAGTTAATAGCTGACTGAATGATCCTAGGTCGAGTACGTTCAATCGATCCAAACTCTCTGTTTGGCGTTCGTCGCTGTCCGATTCGTGTCGTGGATCCGTCTTGGGACTGGGTTGCGAATGCTGATGCTGAGACGGTTGAAGCTCGCTAGAGCCATCTTCCCACGCAATCCCATTCAATATTTTTAATC
>JADHOA010000131.1 GCA_016779185.1 Rubripirellula sp. | reverse complement strand
GAGACCAAAGTAACAGCGCGAATGTCATGGATGTGTGGGCGAGACTGTCAATGACTAGGTAGACATAGTTGGTTTCTTCGGTGAGCTGGCCCGTTGCTCGCCATGGCAACACGACAGCAAGGTTGGTTAGAAACGCAAGCGTGCCGACCGGGGCAATCCACCACCGTTTGGCTTTTTGTGGATAGGTCGGTCTAGAAGGCCGGAAGTATCTCAGCAGTACGATGACAAGTGTGATCATCGCCGCAAATCCGGACATGATCGGCAGTGTTCGGAAGGTGCTTCCGACAAAGAGACACTGGGCCCAGAGTAAAAGACCGAGCAATAGGATTTGCCGATTCGTGCTCATCGTCAGTTCCTTTTACCTCGGCTTGAGGTTGCGGCGGTTTCATCAGCCTGCACGGTAATCCAGCGTACCGTTCGCGGTAATGGATCCGGGAAAGATTGGACGTCACGATTGGACAGAATCAAGACGGGGGCCTGATGGACGCTCTCTAGGGCAAGGTCCATCTGCTGGTTACTCGTTTCTGTCGTGGTGAACGCAGCATTGGCTAGGCGGATCAGCATGGATTCGGTATCCAGTTGGGTGAATCCGCCTTCTTCACTTTGACGATCTGTGCCGCAGGTCAGGCACATTTGAAGTTGAACTCGCTGCTTATTGAGTTCTAGGATCACGGTAGTGGCTGCCGAAAGAAGCCGCTCGAAGTGAGGGTTAAAATCGTTTGCTGAAAATTGATTTTCAGCATCTTGAGCGGTGTCAATGATCAAGTAGACCTGCTGAACAGATGGCGATTGGTACTCGCGGACAATCGGCTTTCCAAGTCTGGCCCAGGAGTTGAAGTCCCAACGCCGCACCGGCATTCCGACTTGGTACTCACGACTGCCGGTATAGTCCAGGGCATCGCCGGCGAGCAATTGGTGAGACCATTCACCCATTGATTCGATAAATCCTTTTGCCGCTTCGTCTTCATTGACGTCAAGAGGGCGGGGTGTGACGGCGATCTCCTCGTGAAGGTTTTGATGCTGCGTGACCTGAAACAGATAAAAAGGGAAATAGCTTCTGGTAATGATTTGAGGAAGCTCGTGAGTGCCTCGATGAGTGAATCGGATCGTTGCGCCAAGTCTTTCCGTCTTGTTGGGTTCCAAGACCTGAACCGGGTGCGGTGCAGACAGCGTTTGATAGGGTGTGCGTGATGGACGATTGCGTCGAAGCCATTTTCGTCCCGCTAGCGACCGCCGGTCAAAGGCAACCAAGAATTGCATCGCAGGGAATCGTCCGCGGTTTCTGCACTTGATGGAAATCGACAGAGGGACGTCAATCGGGACGGATCGGGGAAGGTTCAGGTGGAAGGTGAGCTTGGGACTCATCAAGGTGCTGATGAGCCGGCCGAGGACAAAGAGCGAAAGACACGCTGCAAAAATACCCAACCACGGGTAGCCCCAAATAATGTTGAGCGAGGCGATGCTGACAACCAGCAGGGTTCCTGACGCAACCGTGATGGAGCGGCGGAACCAGCCAATCAATTTAAATGGACTCGTCAGTAACCAAGTCAGCAAACGCGGAACCATACCGATGATTCGCAGCAGTTTGATCACGGTCTCAACGGCGAGACCTAGCAGAGATCGGCTAGGGAGGCGAGTGGGTGTCGCGACGCTCAAACGGGCACCTCAACCTGTGCAACGATTTCGTTTTGTATTACAATTGCATCCGCTGCTCCGAGTGTCGCATTTCTTAGACTCATTCGATGACTGAGCACCGAGGACGCTAGTGCTTGAACGTCGTCGGGGAGGACAAATTGACGTCCCTCTAAAACCGCTCTCGCTTGTGCTGCCCTCAAGAGCATTTTGGATCCTCGTGGGCTACAGCCGGTACGGATGCGACTGTCAAAACGCGTTGCGGTCGCGAGCGCAACGACATACTGCGCGATTTTTCGGTCAACTTGAATGCTGCGCACATATTGTTGAAGAGAAGTGAGTTCCTCTCGCGTCATGACTGCCTGAAGCTGAAAGTCAGGATTATCGGTAGGTTGATTCAATAGCATCTCGATCTCACTTTCGTGATCGGGATAATCCATCGATAGCCGTAGTAGGAAACGGTCGAGTTGGGATTCCGGTAGTGGGAACGTTCCTTCGTATCCAGACGGGTTTTGCGTCGCGATGACAAGGAACGGGCGTTCAAGCTGGTAGCGATTACCGTCCACCGTTACCTGACCTTCTGCCATCGCCTCTAGTAACGCGCTTTGAGTACGCGGCGACGCGCGATTCACTTCGTCGGCGATCAGTAGGTCACAAAAAATGGGTCCCGGTCTAAACTCAAACGTACCGCTACTGGGTTGATAGATCGAACTTCCCAAAATGTCAGCGGGTAAGAGGTCGGGGGTGCACTGAACTCTTTGGAATTTTAGCTCGATTAAGGACGCAAGCGATTTTGCCAGAGTTGTTTTTCCAACTCCCGGAACGTCCTCAAGCAAGATGCTGCCCTCGGCAAGAACTGCGGTCAAGACCGAGTCGATGACTCCAGCCTTTCCGCGTATCACACTCGCGAGTCCTTGGCGAACTTCATGGATCTTGCCGATGAGTCTTTCGATATCCAATGTAGGATGCTTTCCGATAAGTGGTGCTGGAACCGAGTTGCTAACGTTTTGGGTGTGAAAAGCTGCGTGATTAGTTTTGATGAGATGGGGTATGGGTTCGATGGTGCACGTGGCGGTCCAATCACCCACCGAAACAGTTTAGCCCATTGGCAAAGCTTATCTCTCGGCGGCGATCGCATTTTGTACATCGACACAACAAATAAACCAAAACGCTGGCTCGCTTTGTGATGTTTTCAATAAGATAGAATGACAATTAAGATGCCACGTGCCCACTTATTTGTTTTAGGACCGAGTATGGTGATGGATCGAAAAATCATCCCAATTGAAGGGACGAGCGATTTAGTGATTCAGGTAACCGATGACGGTAGCCGAACACTGATTGACGTGCCGCTTGGGGTTTCGTTTCACAGTGCTTCGGGGGCCGCCACCGAAACCCGTCATGTCTACCTCGATAACAGCGGTGTGAGCGAGAAGTTACGGCAAAAAGAGAGCTTAGACGTTCTCGAGGTTGGCCTTGGTACCGCGATGGGGTTGTTGATGACGGTGGATCTAGCCGTTGAGCATCAGGCTGGCTTGTTCTATCGGGGGTTTGATCGAAGACTGCTTCAATGGGAGATCCTCGAGGAACTCAAACTGCATCGACATCTGCGTCATCCTTGGCTGGTCGATCAGTTTCTCGATTGGCGACGTTCATTGGGCGATTTGGTTGCCGACGGGGATTATCCATGGAGTTTTAAGCTGGATGATCAGTGTCAAAAGCCAATTGAAGTAGTCATCACGGTCGGTGAGTTTAATCCGAGTGAATTGTTGGATTCTGATCCGTTCGATGCGATTTACTTTGACCCATTTGCTCCCGCTGCAACCCCGGAATTGTGGAGTGTGGAAGTGTTGCAAGTTCTTCGGGATCAACTTGCTGTGAGTGGCCGATTGACAACCTATTGTGTGAGTCGAGAGGTGCGTGAGAAGTTTTCAGAGGCCGGTTTTTTTGTGCAGCGAGTACGCGGGCCAAAGGGAGGGAAACGCGAAGTGCTGATCGCTTCGCGTCTAGCCGAATTGGGACCATCCCTGTGATGCGAATGCAACGGATCTTTTTGAGGGAGTGGGCTTTCTCTCGAAGGCTGTTTTGTGGCGGTTTCGTTTCAGTCACTGCTTGGTGATCACCGCGAATCACGGCGACCATGAGTTGCTGATTACGAAGATTCTACGTGGTTACGCACACCGATAATTTGAGAAAACGGTGATTTACGTTGTGTGAATCGCGCGTTTATCGACCGCTAGGGCAGCTTCGTGCATTGCTTCTGCAAGCGTTGGATGGGCGTGGCAAGTTCGGGCGATATCTTCGCTACTGGCGCCAAATTCCATCGCCGTCGCGGCTTCAGCGATCATATCGCCTGCCCGTGCGCCAATGATATGGACGCCTAGTACTCGGTCAGTCTGTGCGTCAGCAAGTATTTTGACTCGACCATCGATTTCACCCAGTGTGCGTGCTCGACCGTTTGCTCCGTACGGGCAAACACCTTTGTTGTAGCTGACTCCGTCAGCTTTAAGCTGCTCTTCGGTGCGTCCCACGGATGCAATTTCTGGGTGTGTGTAGACGATCGCAGGGATGACGTCATAGTTGACGTGACTCTTCATGCCAACCATTCGCTCAACGCACACAATCGCCTCTTCCATCGCCTTGTGAGCGAGCATGGCACCACCAATGCAGTCACCCGCAGCGTAAACACCTTGGATGGCTGTTTCAAAGTTCTCATCAACGGTGATGAATCCTCGTTGATCGGTTTGCAAATCGATCGCATCGAGTCCCAAGTCTTGAGTTGCTGGAGTGCGGCCAGTTGCTAGAAGCACTCGATCGCATTCAATGGGATCACCATCTTTAATCTCGACGATGCAGCCATCACCTTTGCGTTTTGCTGACTGAACAAAGGTCTCGGTTCGGATTTCAATGCCTTGTTTTTTGAAACCACGATGAGCGAGTGATGCGATTTCGCCATCAATTCCCGGCATGATTCTGTCAAAGGCCTCGAGTGCGATGACTTCGCTCCCAAGACGATTCCAGACGCTGCCCAGTTCGAGTCCAATGTAACCGGCACCAATGACCACAAGCTTTTGCGGCACGGTGGGGAAGGATAATGCGGTAGTGCTGTTTCCGATGTATTCACCATCTTCTTCGACGAACTTTAACTTGGCTGGATGACTGCCTGCACAGATCAGGATTTGATCGGCTTCAATGATTGCAGCATCATCACCTTCTACCTCGATGGTGTTGGCGTCCTGAAAACGACCACGCCCTCGGTAAGGCTTCACACCTTGCTTTTTAAAAAGCATGTCGATTCCACCGGTTAGTGTGTCAACGATGCTTGTTTTTCTAGCCATGAGCGCGTCGAGGTCGAGCTGGACACCGTTTATCTGAATCCCATGATCACCAAAACGATGTTTGGCTTCTTCGTAAAGGTGACTCGATTCCAAAAGAGCCTTGCTGGGAATGCATCCGACTCGCAGGCAAGTGCCGCCAAATCTTGGGTTTTCGTCCACACAAGCGACATCGATCCCTAGCTGCGCCGCACGGATCGCAGCGACATATCCGGCGGGGCCACCGCCCAGGACGACGAGTTCGTGCTTGACCTTCTTCATCTCTATCTCTCGTTACGCGGATCTGGATCTATTTGAAAATCGTTGAAAAGGCTCTCACGAATTGCACCATTTCAAGGTGGTGATGTCCAGACGGTCTTGGCTCGTAGCAAGTTAATCTGGGAAATATTGCAAACCAATCAGGCATTGGCTCGGCAGAGGTTGAAACACGGGTGTCTCAGTTGGATGCGAGTGTTTCAGGGGAAGAGGGAACCAATGTTTCAGAAGGATTTCAGTAGAACAGGGGCAGCCGTCTAGAAACGGAAGGTTGAGCCAATGTGGTTGAGGGCGTCGTTTTATCGCGGTTTTTTGGATAAGACGCCCCGAACTTACCGAGAAATAAGCTACGGACGTCCGCCTAGTGATTTTAATACCTGTTGGCGTCTGCCATTCCGTCTCCGGTCAGGATGTAGGTTCATTGAGTCGATGGATCTTGTCGTTCTGGCTTGCTGTTTTATGGTCCACAATGAATCTCAAGCCAGCGGGTGAGTCTCCTAACGCTTAACGCTATTTGTTTCGGGGCTTGCGTCGCACCATGTGGTTCAGGCAAGATTGCCCAATTCGAGCGAACTTGGTGAAATCCGTTTCCCAAGTTAGCGAAATATTCTCCACTCTACTCTGTTGTTTAACTTCCTTGCCAAAGCCAAAACTTCGAGCCATTGCCGGTCCGGTTTTAGCTGCAGTTCTTTTTGGGCTAGCGGTTCGCTTGCTCATTCTTGAATCACGAAATATCACTTGGGAAGAGTTTAAAACGGGTTTCACCGGCGTTCCCCCGGTTTATCTGGCGATTGCAACGTTTTTGGTTGCCTTGAATTATGGTTTGCTGGTCGGTTATGACCTGCTAGCGCTTCGATACGTTTGCCGATCGCTACCCTTGCGTCGAGTGGCCTTGGTTTCTTTTTTGGGGTATAGCCTCGGAAATAATCTCGGGACTTTGCTTGCCGCCACGCCGATTCGATTTCGTTTTTACAGTCGCTGGGGACTTTCCCCGAGTCAGATCGTGGTAGTGATTACGATGCTGGGGCTTTCCTTTTGGAGTGGTTTATGGGTTCTTGGAGGAACCGTTCTGGTCGCTGTGCCAGTCGAGTTACCAGACGAAGTTCCCTTGCCAGTTGGAACAAGAACACTTGGCGCACTTCTGTTATGTCTCGCTTCAGCATACCTCGTTGTTTGCTTTGTTTGGAGTAAGCCTCTTCCGATTGGCTCGCTACGACTGCGACCACCAGAGCCGGGACTCATGGCGGCACAGGCATCCGTTGCCGCAATTGATTTGTTGATATCCGCTACGACATTGTATCTAGTGCTGCCCGCCGATGCCTTGGTCCCGTTTTCGTTGGTCTTGGCTGCGTTTTTGGTGGCCATCGCTGTCTCATTGATCACTCAGGTTCCCGGCGGGTTAGGAGTACTTGAAGTGATTCTGCTTACTCTTCTTCGAGATACCGTTGGAGATTCAGTTTTGGCGTCCGTATTGATTTTTCGTCTGCTCTACTTTGTGCTACCGCTATTCTTTGGAATGTTAATGTTGGTTGGCCACGAGATTTATGGTGGCGCGCTCGAGGCTCGAAATGCTAGAGGCGAATAGACCGCTTAGCCGCACCAACGCAGATCTCACGTTTGCCAGAGTCATCCATTGCTGGACTTTAGCTGACCATTTCCGTTAGGTCATTAAAAGATACGATCCGAGGTTGCCATCACCAATAGACAAAAAAGTACTTGTGGGTCACTAAACCAAGGTTGAGGGTTCCGACCAACGGTTTCTTGGAAAACACAGCTTCCGGGTAGTTCGTTGAGACATCGCGCATTAACGCGATGATGTGCATCAGCGGTGCTGCGATGAATGTTTCTGCTGGAAAGTTTCTGCAGAGAAGTTGTTGTGTGCAGAGAAGTTGTGGAGTACGTAGTGATTGACGATCATTATGCGGTATGATTAGCAAACGCAACGGCATGCTTTGCACCACACTGTCATGATGTTTTTTCAATGATTCAAAATCGTTATTTTCCTGACCACTCGCTCACTCGTCGCTCCCTTGTGTTTTTCCTCGGGCTGACGCTCGTTTGGGGAAACTTAACGTGTGGTATCCACGCATGGGGGCAGGAGTCAGGGGATTTCGGTAAGAATAGCAACGTCGATTCGATCCCGTCGAAGCTGAGTGAAAGCAAAGATGCTGTTTCGTTTGGCAGTGATATCCGCCCAATCCTTGCCAAGCACTGTTTCAAGTGTCACGGTCCGGACGAAGGCACCCGTGAAGCGGGTTTAAGGCTTGATCGGCAGGATGCTGCCCACGCTGACCTGGGCGGCTACTTCGCAATTGATTCGAAGAATCCTGGTGACAGTGAGATTCTCAGACGCGTTACCTCCGAAGATGTCGATTTGGTGATGCCGCCACCTGATACGGGAAAAGTCTTAACGGAAGGCGAGATTCGAAAGCTGAAGGCATGGATTGAGAGAGGGGGCGAATATGAATCGCACTGGGCTTTTGATAGGCCCAAACTAAGTGCTGTTCCAGAGGTTGCTGATAAAGATTGGTGTCGTGACGAACTGGATCGGTTCGTCCTTGCAAGAATGGAGCAGAAAGGTTTAGAGCCTGATGGGGAAGTTGATCGCCGTCGTTTCATTCGCCGCTTAACGCTTGATCTCTTGGGCGTGACCCCAGACCCTGATGAAGTTCAACGATTTGTCGAAGATCGGCACCCGGCAGCGTTAAAGCGTCTTGTGGATCGGCTGCTGGCATCTCCAGAGTACGGGGAAAAATTTGCGACCAGCTGGCTTGATCTTGCGAGATATAGCGACACCAACGGATATGAAAAAGATCGACCACGCTCCATCTGGCCTTATCGATCGTGGGTGATCGACTCGCTGAATCAGGATCTTTCTTACGATCAGTTTTCGATCGAGCAGCTTGCGGGAGATATGCTTCCTGAAGCGACAATCGACCAGAAAATCGCGACCGGCTTTCACCGCAACACGATGCTGAACGAAGAGGGGGGCATCGATCCCTTGGAGTATCGTTTTTATTCTCTGGTAGATCGCGTCGCTACCACTGGTACGGTATGGATGGGGATAACGGTCGGCTGCGCACAATGTCATACTCACAAATTTGACCCGATCACCCACGATGAGTATTACGGCCTGATGGCCATTTTTAATCAGGCGGATGAGCCTGATTTGATGGTCGAGAGTCAGCAGCAAAAACAGAAACAATTGCGTTTGCAGACACAAATTGATCATGCCGTGGATCAGTTGATTGCAACACACTTGCTGCCACAAAACCAAACGTTATCGGCTGATCCAAAAGAACTCTCTGAAGTGCAGCTTGCATTTCAAACCTGGGTGGCACAGCAGATTGGTTTGGCTCGGTCGTGGAAGACCCTGAAGTTAAAAAATTACGACTCGACGATGCCCAAATTGACCTCTTTCGAAGATGGTTCGATTCTCGCGAGTGGTGATGTCACCAAACGTGATGTTTATCGACTGCGATTCGAGGTAACCCCGAGCATGATTGGGGCGACTTCTTTAAAGCTGGAAGCATTGCCGGATGCATCGCTACCGGCTGGCGGTCCGGGCATGGCTTATTATGAAGGCCGACGCGGAGATTTTTTTCTTAGTGAATGTGTGATTCGTCTAGATGGTGAACCACTCGGTATTGCTAACGCTTCGCATAGCTATGGAAAGATTAGCGTCGGTTCCGGCAACGCGAATGCAACCAACGTTTTAGATTCTGATGGGTCGACAGGTTGGTCGACTTCGGGCCGAGAGGGTCAGCCGAGTGAATTGGTGCTGCAGCTTGCAAAGCCTCTCGCTTCTTCAGGTGAGTTAGAGATTGAGATGCTATTTGAGCGGCATTTTGCGGCGGCTCTGGGTAAGTTTCGGTTCTCCGTTTCCTCTGGACCGCCAGCCTCTGCCGTCACCACACCGGTGGCTTGGAATTCATGGTTGCTCGATGCTGAAACTGCTATGCTAACGGCGGATCAATGCGATCTTCTTGAGCGACACTTCGTCATGGAGACGCCACTGCTGGCGGAGCAGCGTAAGGGTGTTGAAAAGCTTATCTCTCAAGTACCTGAGTCACTGCGGACACTTGCGATGCGTGAACGTGATGAGCAGGACTATCGAACGACCTACCGACATCATCGCGGAGAATATTTGCAGCCCAGGAATGTTGTGGAGCCTGGTGTTCCAGAATTTTTGGATCCAGAGCAGGGCGATCAGATCCGGGATCGTTTGTCGTTTGCAAAATGGTTGGTCAGCGACCGCAACCCTCTTGCCGCAAGGGTGGCGGTGAACCGCGCATGGAGAGAGTTTTTTGGAGTAGGGATTCTGGACACCGCAGGTGATTTTGGAACCCAGAGTGAGCAGCCGTCGCATCCGCGTTTGCTGGATTATCTTGCGACGCGTTTTGTCGCAGACGGTTGGTCCAGCAAGTGGTTGCACCGTAAGTTAGTGCTGTCCTCGGTTTATCGCCAAGAGATCGGGGTGCCGCCCGAGGTTGATCCTAGTAACCGGTTGCTTTCGACATTTCCGAGGCGGCCTTTGCGTGCAGAGGTGCTGCGTGATGCATTGCTGTCCGCCGCGGGAAATCTGTCGACGAAAATGGGTGGTCCGAGTGTTTACCCGCCGCAGCCTAAATCGGTGATGCAACTCGCTTGGGGGAATCCGTCATGGGATACGTCAAATGGTGAAGATCGGTTTCGAAGATCGCTGTACACCTTCCGCAAGCGAACCTCCCCTTTTGCTGCGTTCGTGACGTTTGACGGGACTTCCCGAGAGATTTGCACCGCAAGGCGTGATAGCAGCATCACGCCTCTGCAGGCGCTTACGCTTCTCAATGATCCGATGTTCCTCGAGATTGCCGAGGCGTTGCAGGAGACGGTGGGGCGTGAATTGGGCGAGCAAGCGAGTGATGAGCAATGGGTAAGAGAGCTTTTCCAGCGGTTGCTGATTCGGCAGCCAAATGAATCTGAAGTTGAACTTATGCTTGCATTTGCGTCGGAGCTGAAACAATCCAAAGATCGCTGGCTGTTGGTCGCGCGTGCCATGATGAATCTCGACGAGGTGATTACGATCCCCTAGGGGGTTTGCTAGCAATGCGGCTGTTTCAAGGATGCAACGTTGTGGCAAATCGGTGATTCGGTATAGGATGCGGGTGAGGATAGTGAGCAGGAGTGT
>JADHOA010000130.1 GCA_016779185.1 Rubripirellula sp. | reverse complement strand
AAAGGAATGCAGGATGATCGCCGACCGAGGTCGAGATTCTAACCGAAAAACTAGCTACCGACGCAAGTTCAGGCAGATCAAGTCTCCGGCAGCGTTTCGACAAAGCAACATACCACGGCTAATCACGGGAGTGACCCAGCATTTCCCTGACAGAACTTGATGTCGAGCAAGCACTTGAAACTTTTCCGAATCGACCGAAGCGATCACTAGTTCCCCTGAATCGGAAATCGCGATCAAACGATCTCCTGCTGCAATTACAGCGCCAGCGTTCCAATCATCGGCCATCCATTTAATTTTTCCCGTCTGCAACTCCATGCAACTCAAAGATGCCCCCGAATCGACATCACCATTTACCCCATAGAGAAAGCCATCAATTAAAAGGCTGGTTCCCAACTGATTTCGGAAGTCTTTATGTTTCCACTTGATCACCGGCTCGCCGGTACTCAGGTCCAGCAGCGCGCTGCCCCGACTATAGCCAGAAGAAAGAAAAACATCGCTGCCCGAAACAATTGCATCCGCTGCATTACACCCAAAACTGGTGAGCCATTTCTGACGCCACCGCTCTTTCCCCGTCTCCAATTCAACGCAAACATAAGATCGACCAGAACCAAGAATCACCGCTTGCACTCCTTGATCCTCGAATAGCACCGCGGATGAATAACCCGAATCACGATCTTCGGAAACCCACAGCGTCTCGCCGCTGCTAGGATCCAGACAAACACCGGCATCGCCCATATTGAGAATCAAACGCTTTCCGAAAATCCTTGGAGCCCCCGAAAACCCCCAACCGGGAATTCGAATTCCTGTCTCAGCAACGACGTCTTTTTCCCATAACAACGCACCATCCGCCATCCCAAGGCGAAATACCTTGCCGCGACGACTCAGCACGAAAACCGAACCGTTATTGATAACGGGTGTCGATGTGGGACCTCCCTCAAAATCGTTGGCATCCAGCATCGCCTCATAACGGAAATCCCAAATGCGCCGACCGGTCTCCAATTCCAAAGCGACCACCGTTACATGACCATCCCGATATCCGGTCCCAATCACTCGATTTTCGTGAGTCACCACGCTTGAAAAACCGATCCCCAACTCAGTCTTCCACTGTACCACTGGACCGTCGGCATTCCACTGATGTGACCAATCGCTCTCGTCACTAACTCCATCACCTCGCTGACCAAGATACTGAGGGGAATCCTCTGCAAAACTTGGTAACAACGCGCAAAGCAGGACTGCTACCGCCACGTTCCAACGAATGAATGCGATTCGACACTTCAACACTCTCCGATCATCGAACACTCAACGACTCCAATAAAGATCACGGCTTAGCCAACTGGTGCGGTTCACACCTTTTCCGCAAGAATACGGTATCGAAGAAAACTTAATAAGTCATTAACGCCATCGGGACTCCAAGAAACAATCACCGAGTGAATCCGCAATACCCAACACATATAGCGATATCGTACCGAGTCAGTTTCCATGATGAGTTCATCAAAAAATCCATTAATTCCCATCCGTCAGCTTTACCGCGAAGCTTACGATCTCCTGAAGAGCCAATACCTGATCTTTGCGGCACTCTCATACGGACTGATACTCATTAGTCTCTTTTCGCCACTCGCTGTTCTCCTGGGCCCTACCTGTGCAATGATTCATGCAGCGATCGGCCAAAAACAGATCAAGGGACAGATCACTCCGAGTGATCTCCCGCAGTGTTTATCCTCTTCCCTGGATGCATTTCTTGCCTACATGATGCTGTTAGCAAGTTGCTTTGTCTTCTTAGTCCCAACCTCATTGGTAATCTATTACGCCAGCTCAAACTGGCAGTCACTGACCGAACAACAGACGATACCGGGTGAGCTTCTACTGACCGTGGGGCTCCTGATTGCTCCGACCCTCGGAGTTATTCAACTCTCAGTATGCGTCCCTTTTCTGTTCACGTTTTGTGCCATCGTTCAAGACAACTGCAACGCTGTGGACGCGATTAAGAAAAGCCTAACACTCATCACGCAAAATTTAAGCTTGGTTCTAAGGACTTCGGCAACCCTTATTGCAGGTCATGTGGTAGCGTTGATGCTATTCATCATCCCAGCCATCTTCCTTCTGCCTCTGCATTTCGCAGCACTTCACTTGCTGTATCAGAAACTTGCGCAGTCAAAAGTATCCGCAGACTGACTCATCACAAAGAATAGCCGCTTCCGAGAGTCACCCAACCTCCCAGCCACTTGCGAGTTTAGCTAAGAACTTTCGGTCTGCATCTCGAACACGAGTCCTAAATATCTGCCGCATCTCTCGGTCTTGGGGCTGAATCGCAGCGTATCGCCGCATACTACGGTTAATTACGCGCCACGAATCTTAAGAAAGCCCGAGATAATAACGATGACAACCGCCAAAAAGATCATTACACGGAGTTTGGGCGCGGGGTTTTGCCGCCAGCCCTCAAACACTGCCGATCGCCCGACTAATGCCGATGCAAAGAAAAAAACGACCAACGCCAACAATATTTTGGTGCCAACCATCCCATGATAGAGACCATCACCTTCGTGCTTTGGCATGGCACGAAAATAATTATAGAAACCACTGATCAAAAAGATCGCGATTCCACCATGCACGAAACGCTTCCAGCGCCCACGCACTGCTTGCACCAATGCTTGCCGCGTCTCGTCCTCCACGCTTGACAAACTTGGCAGCAATACAAACGCCATAAACAAACTACCACCGACGAGTGTGATTGCCGTGCCCACGTGCAAAACTCGAGAGAGCACATCAAGACCAAACAGGTTCATCGCCATGCCTATGGAATCGAACATCTTGAGTACCTCTCACAAAAACGAGTTAATGATTGTTACCGTCTTCACTTCGCATCAAGCGAATCCGGGGTGCAGCCCGAGCCGCTCAGGATCCAACGATTGTTTCGGAAATGAGCAAGCCTGAAACCTATTGATTGAACAGCTACTCGAACGACCGCCAGCGTTTTAATTCGCACTAAAGCGTGGAGGAAAGGCCTGCCCACCAGCGTTGCGATCATCCTCGTCGTTGGATTTGAACTGAATTGCTCCCGAATTCAACTGGCTAATCAAAAATCTCGCACGCGTGCTCACATCACCTTCACGAAGCAGTTTCAATTTATCCTCAACCGAAAACGGAAGCGTGTATCCGACGATATCCGTAATCGGGCCCAAGCTCATTTGATCGGCCATGAGTTGGTGGAGGTTTTGCTGCATCGTTTTGCCGACCGGCATCACCGCCCCAAAGGCTTCGAGCAACAGTTTCTTGAGGCGTCGCCCTTCGGACTGAGATCCTTCGAGTTCATAATCCTCGATCATCTCCACTTGCCCGAGGCGATAAGGCTTTCCCGCATCAATTTCCGCAACCAACTTTGCTCGTCGGATACCAACCAAAAGGATGTTATGGCGGTCATCCTCAATTTCGCTATGCGTGAGGATGCGTCCGACACAAACCGTTGGGGCAATAGGTGGTTGTTTGGTCGGCCAGTTGGTTCCTTCGAGTGGTGTAAGCGTTGCCATGGCGATCAATCGATCATTGACCATTGATTCCTTTAGCATCTGCACATATCTCGGCTCAAAAAGGTGCAGTGGCTGCATCGCGTGTGGAAATACCACGAGATTTGGCAACGGAAACAGTCTGACCTGTCCATCAAAGTCGTCTGGTAGTTTGGTAACGTCTTCCAAGTTGTACATCGTGATAACTTCGCCACCTGATGTGTCGATCGATTCCTTTATGACCAGTGCATGTTAGCATGACCGATTTGGTAAGACTGCCGCAACAACTCGGCATGATCTGATTACCACTGGCTCTTCACCACTTACCGGAATTTTTTTCACCAGCAATCGCCTAATCCGTTGCGATCCCAATCATCTTGCACGGGTTAATCATCGTTTTTATCGCCTGAAAAGTGCGTTTGTCCCCAAGTGTTCACGGCTGATGAACCTATTTACGCCAAAAAAAGGGGCCAAATACCCGCAACAAGGAGAAAAAAGGATATCGAGGTACCAAATTGAGACCAAACGCTAATAAAAACCAACTGAAATTGGGAAAAAACCATGTCAAACCTTTGATTCATCTAACCCACAAAATCTAGCTGACTTGCCAGAATCGCACCGCCAGCAACAACTCCGTAAAACTCGCTCTCACCCTGCCGCAAAATGATTGACTCGCGATTCAACGCCCCCAACAATGTGTTATCGAGGGATAGAGACCACTAATCCGAACGCCTTCTCAGCTTGATTCAAATGGCTGTCCAATTTTCGGGGAATCGATCCACGTAACAAGAGATCACCGAGTGTTGATCGAGCCAACTGGAATGCCATGTATCGGCGGTTCAATTACTCGGTCGTGAGCTCGCCATAGCGACCAAGATACGCCTCATCCTTTGACCAAAACAATCGCCATGCTTCTTTCAGGTCAAGCTATCCAGAGCCGACTCGGTAATGGGATCAGTATCGAGCCATTTCAGGAAGATCGACTCAATCCCAACAGCTACAACCTTGCTCTGCATGACGAACTACTCATCTACGAGGAAGTGGTCCTCGACACCGCTTCACCAAACCGATACCGCCGGATTGAAATACCCTCGACTGGCTATACCCTCCAGCCAAATCAACTCTACCTTGGTAGGACCGTTGAGTTTACTGAAACTCGCGGTTTAGTCCCCATGATTCAAGGACGTAGCTCGTTAGGACGTTTGGGCTTGTTCATCAATCCAGGCGGCAGTGTCGGCGATGTCGGATATTGTGGTACGTGGACGCTCGAGATGCATTGTGTGCAACCGGTGAAAATCTATCCGGGCATGCAGATCTGCCAAATCTATTACCTAGAACTTTCCGGCCAATCGACGGACTATTCAAGCGACAAGTATCAAAACAGCCGAGATATTCAACCGAGCATGATGTTTCGCGAACTGGGAAGCGAAGATCACGACAAGCAGATGGAGTTGAATTTCGACGACCTTCTTCAGCGAACTCGTTGATTGACAAATTCACAAATTCTTTTCAACCAAGGCACGCCAAATCACGTACAGACAGAAACCATTTTCTCCGCTCAGCGTTGCTGCATTAGCTGCCGGTCTCCCAAGAATCGCAACTGCTTTAGCAACATCGAAACGCTGGGCATCTCAAAGCCGACCGATGCTGCAGCCTTGATTGGATTAGCAAAGATTGCCTCAAGTTCCATCGGGCGTCCATGACGAAAATCCAGTCTCATACTCGCGTCGTATGGCACCATCTTCTTGGTCGCATCAATCTGCTTTTGAATCCAGTCCTCAGGTACCGGGACACCGAGTGCAACAGCCGCACCGTGCACCTCTCGGATGATCGTCTCGGCCAAGACAACGGCGTCTTGATGCCCCACAATCTCACTCGTGGATGCATCTAGAGCAACGGACAGCCCGTTGAAGGGAATGTTCCACATCAGCTTTTTCCAGCGCGTCAGCAAAAGATCGTCCGTGGCTTTTGCGTCAATTTTCGCTGCCTGTAATTCGTTCGCAATCAGCTCCGCTCGCGGCGTGATTCCGGGACTTGGTTTACCATAAGCATCGGCCCGATATTCTCCGAAAACGATGGCCCCATAGTCGAGATGCCGAATATGACCCGGTCCAATTTTATTGCTGCAAAGAAAGCAACACCCGCCAAGTACTCGATCGTCTCCGACCACTGCAACACTATCGGCCTCGACATCCAAGCCATTTTGCAACACCAACACATGGCCACCGCCCCTAGTGGTGATTGGAAGAATTTCCCTGAGCAGGTGATTCTGTGTCGACTTGAGTGCCACGATCGTCACGTCGCATGCCGGGAGACTGTGGGGATCGGAGTAGACATTCACATCCTTGAGATGAAAGTCACCCAAAGGACTCTCCACCTGCAGCCCAAACTGCCGGATATGTTCAACATCCGAATTAGCTAAAAAATGAACGTCAAAGCCGTGATTGGCAAGCAAACCTCCGTAAAGTCCGCCCAATGCCCCGGTGCCGATGACTGCATAACTCTGCCTCGAAGACATCCGCTCGCTCCTTCTCTAGACCGCCAGTTAGTAACCCTATCCACGAAAGATAATCTTCGCCCTGAAACAGCAATGACTTTTAAACCAATACCGCCCCTACACCAATCATTCCAAACCTCTTGTTGGTTTCCACCTAGTGTGAATCACCTGGAATTAACCAAACATCTTTCGGCACCGATTTAAATTGATTTTCGCCTGGCAGCTTCCAGCTGAACTTAATCTCGCCCGCCCAATCTTGCATTCGCATGGTCAATCGAATGGGATGAAGTCCTTTCTCCAAACGAATGGAGGCATGGTTGGTTTGTGTCCCCGCGAGAGGAAAATCTAAGTCGAACAACGCAGCGTCATGAAGACGAATGAATCCGCGTCTAAGCCCATCAACACGGAATTGATACTCGCCGGTTTCTGGAACTTGTAGCCAACTAACCATCTCGATAGCACCGGTAGTCTCTTTGAACGGTCGTTCACCTTGATTGGGCGATGAACCAACCCCTCGACGATCTTCAACAACATTCCTCAGGTCAGGCGTGTACGAAAAATCGCCGTCCACCCATCGCCACTGAACGCCCACTTGTTCTTTCGACGATTTTCGCTCCATCGCTGTCAGTGAGGCTACCGGTATCCGATCGTAGGGTCTTGGTGCCGATTCGCTGGGTCGTCTACCGCGCGTGACTACCCGCTGCATCGCCTGCTGCAACTCATCGTACGCATCAGATTGACCAGCAAGGTTGATTCTTTCCCGCAAATCCGTTCTCAGATCATAAATTTCAAACGGCTCCAGTCCCGTCTTAATATTCAGGCGAACACCCTTAAACCCGTCAACATGAACAACCTGCATCTGCCCTCGTTTGAGACCTTGCTTTCTCACTTCGAAATCTTCGTAGCGAGGCGTTTTTCCACCATTGTGATACTCAACATAAACTCGGCTCGGCAACTGATCATCCGCGTGTCCTGACAGGGCAGACCGCAGCGACACGCCATCACATCGCGCAGGCGGTAAGACCCCCGCAAAATCGGCAAAAGTGGCCATCCAATCCTGCGACTGGCTTGGATGATGATCCACCAAATCCTGGGATAAGTATCCTGGGCCCCATGCAACAGTTGCCATTCGAATCCCCCCCTCCCAGACATCCCGCTTGATACCTTCGAAGGGACCGTAGGACTGAAACGAATCGGCCTCAATTGGTTGCCCACTCAAATAAGAAACGTTCAGGGGTCCATTGTCGCTACTGATCACCACAATCGTCTCCTGATCAATTCCAAGATCGCGAACCGTCTGCAGAATGTCACCGACACAATCGTCAATTCGTCTCACCATCGTGGCAAACCGCACCTCAACATCCTTCCATCCCTTATTCAGATAGTCGGGATGCCTGTACGAATCGATTTCGCCCTCGGCCGTGTTGATCATGTGGCCAGGTTGACCGATCCATTGCAAACCACCATTTACACCGATTCCGGTGGGGTAGGCCACCGTCGGCAATTGAAGCGCGGCATGTGGCGTATCATAAGCGAGGTAAAGAAAAAAAGGTTGATCGCCGTCGGATCGCACTTGGTCGATCATCCACTGTTTACCTCGAGCGGTAAACAGGTCGGTGGTGTAGCACTTGGAGAGACCTTGAGAAACCTCGCGATTCCCACTCCAAACCTCTTTCGGGCTCTGATGGGAAACGGTGTTACCCAGCGGCCAACGATCCGCCGGATAATGAACATGGCCATCCGCGTGCCTCACGTATCCATAAAACCGATCGAAACCTCTTTTGGTGGGATACGCCGACCAATCCTCGGGACTCATCCCCTCACCTTGAAGGCCGTGTTTTCCAACCATCCAAGTCTTGTATCCAGCTGCCCCCAAAATCGAAGCAATGGTGTGATTGTTTGCAAGAGCTTTATCAAATTGGTTATCGCGAACTTCAGCATGTCCCTGATGAACGCCACTGAGCAATGTGGCTCGACTCGGGGCGCATACCGGTGCACCGCAATAATGCGCTTGCATGATCACGCCCTCTGAGGCCATCCTGTCGATATTGGGCGTGCGATGTCGTTTGGAATGCTCGGAGTGATTTTGATGCAGCACCCCGAAATCACCCCAGCCAAGATCGTCACAAAAGATAAAAACAATATTGGGCGGCCGCTTTTCGGATTGATGATCACTACCGTCCTCCGTGGGAATCAGTGCAACCGTTGCACAGAGATACGGAGGTCCGGGGAAGCCGATTGCGATGATGAACAGAAGTGAAAAACACAACAGCACAGAAGTTGAACGCATGAAAGACGCCTGATTCGTTGGAGGAATCCAAAGCAAGAAAGAGCGACACTCGCCGTGTGTGCCATCTGCAAGTCTGACACTCAAAGACGGGGCAAACCCTTACGTGTTCGGACAACAATCATCTCTGCGAAACACTTTTTCTATCAACAAACCGCAACCATCATGCAACGATTGGATCGCAGTCCGCATCTGTCGTACGCGAAATTGGCTTGAGACAACCAAGCTGATCGCAAGGGATAGCGTCGTGAGATCACAAACTTCAATCGAACGTCATACCCTTGTCAACAATTCATCCTTCCCTTGCCAACAACTCTGTGTTGCGATTCCCTATCTTTCGCGAAACAACTCACTGATCGACTGATCATGGTGAATACGCTTAATCGCTTCGGCGAGTAAAGGAGCCACCGAGAGCTGGACTAAATTCGGCAGACGCTTTTCAGGAGTAAGCGGAATTGAATCCGTGATCACCAACGAATCAATAGGAGCGGCCCGAAGTTTATCGATCGCGGGCCCACACAAAACGCCGTGAGTTGCTGCGAGATGAATTTCTTTGGCCCCAGATTCATGCACCAACTTTGCCGCTCCGCAGATTGAACCGGCTGTGCTGATCATATCGTCAAACATGAGGCAAATCTTGCCTTCGACCGGTCCACCAATGATCGTACTCTGCTTGGTTTCCAAAGCGCTCGTGCGACGCTTATCAACAATCGCAAGCTTACCGCCAAGCCGTTTATTGTGCCCAACTGCTCGTTTGATACTTCCCTCATCTGGGCTGACGACGACAATGTCTTCGCCCTCAAAACCTTTCGATAAAAAATGCTCGTTGAGAACCGGCGATGCGTACAGGTGATCCACCGGCACATCAAAAAAACCTTGAATCTGTGCTGCGTGCAAATCCATCGCCAACACACGATCCGCCCCTGCTCGAACGATTAGATTGGCAATCATCTTTGCAGTAATCGGAACACGTCCCTCGTCTTTCCGATCTTGTCTGGCGTAACCGAAATAGGGAATCACCGCAGTGATTCGCTCGGCACTAGCCCGCTTACAGCAATCAATCATGATCAACAGCTCAAGCAGGTTGTCATTAACCGAAGGGCAGGTTGGCTGAACCAAAAAGATATCCCGTCCACGAACGTCTTCGTCGAGCTTGCAATAGTTTTCACCATCGGGAAATTGACCCAACGTGATTTTTGCAGGCGCCAAATGCAGGTGCTCACACATTTGGGATGCGAGCTCGGGATTCGCTCGACCGCTAAAAATCTTTAACTCACGCATAACCCATCGCTCGCATTCGTTCGTCCACGAGTTTCAACTCATCGACATTATTGATAGATAAAGCTTCACACTCTTGAAGAACCGCAAACGCCTCCACTCTCTTTCCAGCATCATGGAGCAGCGATGCACAATCTGTCAGGTAGTATTCTGACTGAGCATTATTATTTCGCAATTGATCGAGTGACCAAAGCAGGTCGGGAGTATGAAAGAGGTACGTACTCATGTTGACTTCGCGAATCATCAACTGCTCTTCGCTTGCGTCTTTATGCTCAACAATCCCGGTGAACTGACCACTCTCATCCCTTACTACACGGCCCAAACCCGTGGGATCTTCTTTCTCAAGGGTCCCCAACAGAAGCGACGGCTGCGTTGCCGCGAAGGAGTCGAGAAGCTTGAGCAGACTTGATGACTGAATCAACGGTGAATCACCAGCTACGACAATCGTCGGACCGTCGACGTTCTGCAGTTTCTCTCGACACATTTGAACCGCGTGACCCGTTCCTAATTGTTCCTGCTGCAGCACAAACTCAATTGAGTCACTGCGTGATGACAATTCAGACTCTACTAGCTCAGCCTGATGGCCTACCACGACGATTTTTTGCTTGATTCCGGCAACTTCTAGAGCATCAAGCACAAAATGAATCATCGGTCGTCCAAGCACCGGACAAAGAACCTTTGGTAGATCGCTCTTCATCCGAGTTCCCTTACCAGCCGCCAAAACCACCGCACAGGGTGCCGTCATCGCATCATCCCAAAATTATGGGGCCATGCCCCCGTTAATTTCCCCAAACACTACGCATTCGCTGCCGGAATCTCTTCTAACAACCTCATGAAATTCCCCACACATGATGG
>JADHOA010000129.1 GCA_016779185.1 Rubripirellula sp. | reverse complement strand
CTGACCATCCAAATCATCGTCCTTGGGCATCAACTCCCACGGATAGTTGTAATTGGCTAACATCGACAGTCGATACTCGGCAATCGAAAGCACTTTGTCTCCGTCATCATCAAAGGCAACCAAATTGGTGTCCACGAGATGACGACGATGCAACGGTACAAAATTTAACAGCTCATCGCGACTTAGCGAGCGATCCCCATCCCGATCCGCCTCTGAAAAATCACCCAGTACATCTCGATAATTGGGGCCGTTCAACTGAGCGTATTCTTCAAGATCCACCCACCCGTCCTCGTTGACATCAAGGCGGGAAAAATCGGTATCTGCACCGATACGGTCCCACATCGCGACCACAAATTCTTTTTGACTCACACGGTCATCCTGGTCGGTGTCGGCTCGCAGAAAATCGGAAAAGGCTAGAACTCGTCCGTCGTCTAAACGTAGCGCATCACCGGTAATCCATTTCAGGCCGATTTGAGATTCGAGGAACGAGACCGCCTCGTCCCGAGTGACTGAACGATCACGATTGGGGTCCGCATGTAGGATCATCACGCGATCGAGCCGTCGGCGACCGTCTGTTGCTAATGAAGCGATGTAGTTGATGGTGAACGTCGTACTATCAACTGTTTCAGTGGGTCGAAAATTCCACTGATCGTACGATTCATCGAGTGCATCGACCGCTCGCTGCCAAATCAATAAAAAAGGATCAGCCTCATTGAATTCTTGGGCAACCGCTGGGCGTTTGGCGGACTGACCATCCTCGGTCGACGCAGCTTGAGCAAACAAATCGACGCAAAACCAATCCGTTGTGAGCAAAACGCCCACAGTCAGTGCAGCCACCGTCAAACCTACTCGTTTCACGTACGTCGATCGCGCCGACAAGCTCATTGATTCGCCCGACTGGTTCATCCTGCAGCTAAACCGCCATCGTTGAAGGTCTCGGCAACTAGTCGCCGAACAACGTCCCGTGCGCTCACACCTTCACTCTGAGCTGCAAAAGTTGTAATCAGGCGGTGTGCAAGTACCGACTCCGCCACCGCTTGAACATCTTCTAACCGGACCATGTACTGACCGCTCAAAGCCGCTCGCGTCTTTGCTCCTAAAATCAAATACTGAATCGCCCTCGGTCCAGCGCCCCACGATACTAACGGCTTCATCCAATCGGGTGAAACCGAATCCTGAGGACGGGTTTTTCGAACCAATCGCACGGCATAACGATAGATATGATCGGGAACCGGCACACGACGCACCAGTTGCTGGTACTCAATAATTTGTTCGCCAGTCATCAACGCATCAAGTGTTGCGAGTTCACCACCCGTGGTCGATCTCGCAATCCGTATCTCCTCGTCTTCCGATGGGTAAGTTAGCTCGATCAAAAACATGAATCGGTCTAACTGGGCCTCGGGAAGTGGATAGGTACCTTCTTGCTCGACGGGGTTTTGGGTCGCGAGCACCATAAACGGTTGATCTAGCTCGTACGAAGTCCCCAAAACGGTGACCCGACGCTCCTGCATCGCCTCGAGTAACGCGGCCTGAGTCTTAGGCGGCGCGCGGTTAATCTCATCCGCTAAAACGATGTTTGAGAAAATTGGACCGTGGACAAACTTAAATTCTCTGCGTCCATCGGGGGTGTCCTGCAGAATATCGGTCCCAGTGATGTCCATCGGCATCAAGTCGGGCGTGAACTGAACTCGGCTAAATCCAAGTGTCAAAGTTTCGGATAACTTGCTGACGAGCAGGGTTTTGGCCAAACCCGGAACCCCCATCAGCAGACCGTGGCCACGAGCAAAAAGCACAATGGTCAATTGATCAATCACTTCCTCTTGCCCCACAATCACCCGCCCCAACTCTTTTTTGAGACTGCGATGACATTCACGAAGCTTCTCAATCCTTGAGACATCATCGGAACTCAAGGTCTCGGCACTCGCAAGTTCGTGATCTTGCGCAGAGAAAGTTGGATCCGTCGGCTGATTCATTCCAAGGTTCTTTGTTCAGGGAGCGTACGAATCGCAACAGACTATCCGTCTGGTGACCACAAAGCAAGGATTCCCTGCTCGATCGATCCCGCAGAGAAATAAATGCGAAATTCTCGCCGCGACGTTTCTCGATCCCGACTCGACCACCATCCGAAGCAGTGCTCGGACAACAATCGAACGTCTGTTTGTCCCCGTTCATAAGCATCCTCTAATAGGTGCCGGATGTGAATCTGGGTAACTTACTACCCAATAAATCACTTGAACCACGCATCACGGACGTATGGTGCGAACACCGCAGTGGGTGAAGGGTGCAATCGCCGCAGTAGGTGAAGGACGAATTCACCGCCTGCAGAAGACCATTTCCAAGCCCCCACTGACCATGCCGCACAAATCCGAGGCAAAGAGCGAGAGATATTGCGGGGGAATGGAAAATATCAAAGGGAAATTATCACAAGTAAATTGTCGATTTGTAAAAACGCCTCCCCTAGCCTCACGGATTCGCGGAGCGAGCGGTACAATCCTCACCGCCGAACGAGTCTCGGACAAGCCTCAGCGAAACCGCCTCAAAAACACGTTTTCCGCTTCGAAAGCGTTTAACCTTTTCGAATGATTGGAAATCCATCGCGTCGCGCGACTTCCCCACAACTCCCCGCTCCTAACACTCCACCCATCGCAACGACATGACGGATCAAAAGCCAGAACCACGGCAAGCTGCGATCGCATTCATCTTAGTGACGCTGTTCATTGACATTCTGGGCATTGGTGTGATCGTTCCGGTACTTCCGGAACTGGTCAAACAACTGTTGGCAGTCGACGCCGGTCTGATCACTGAGACCGCTGCCAATACCACCTCTGCTGCCGAAACGGTAACCGATCAACCGTTCGTCCTAGCTGGTCGTTATGTGGGTGTGATCGCGGCCAGCTATGCGCTGATGCAATTTCTGTTTGCTCCCGTTATGGGCGCCTTGTCCGATCGGTTCGGCCGACGACCGATCATCCTGATTTCACTCTTTGGACTGGGCATCGACTTTCTGATCCAAGGTTTTGCGCCAAGCATTGGATGGTTATTTGCGGGTCGAATTTTTGCGGGAATCATGGGCGCAAATTTTACAACCGCAAACGCCTACATTGCCGACGTGTCGACCGAAGAGACTCGAGCAAGAAACTTTGGCTTCATGGGAATGATGTTTGGGCTCGGATTTACAATCGGTCCTGTCATCGGCGGTCTGCTCGGTGGCTGGAGCCTCAGGGCACCCTTTTTTGTGGCTGCCGGACTCGCTTTAGTGAATTGGCTCTACGGTTTTTTCGTTCTTCCTGAATCGTTACCACCCGAAAAACGTGGAACGCTAACACTTCGACACGCGAACCCCTTCGCCAGCATGATGCGATTGAGGGTTTATCCACTGGTTGCCGGACTTTCGGTCATTTTCATTTGCAAATCACTTGCTCAACGTGGTCTCGAAAACGTCTGGGTGCTCTACACCGATTATCGATACGGATGGGACGAAATCACCAACGGCACGGCACTTGGTCTTGTTGGAATCTGTGCCATTATTGTGCAAGGTGGCTTGGTGCGTCCGGTCGTCAAACGATTTGGTGAAAGAAAGACCGTTATCTTTGGCAGCATCGTCGGAACCCTCGGCTTTCTTGGCTACGGGTTGGCATCCGAGGGCTGGATGGTTTACGTCATCATCACCACAACATCCGTTGGCGGACTCGCAGGACCAGCGATCCAGAGCTTGGTCACGAGTACGGTCGATGAAACCGAGCAAGGAAAAATCCAGGGAGCACTCACCTCTCTTACCAGCCTGACTAACATTATCGCGCCGGTCTTATTCAACACCCTGCTTTTCAGTTACTTCATCAGCGAAGAAAGTCCGATTCTGCTACCTGGTGCACCGTTCTTGGTTGGATCATGCCTTCTGGCGATTTCCACCATCGTCGCAATTGCGGTTTTCAAAAAGTTTCCCAAGGTGGAACAGTCGTCGCAATAATGCAAGCGTCGCATCCAATCTCACGTCGCATCCAATCTCACATCGCTTCCAATCTCACGTCGTACCAGTTCACTCGTGGTCTTCGTTGAATCGAATGAACCTTTAACGCGAATTGGCCGACACTCACCCCTTCATGGCGAATCACCGCCGCAACGGCAAACCAGCTTCAAGCACGGCTGGTTATGCAAAAGTTCCGATCTGGCGAGCTTATTCAGGGAGAATGCGGATGATTCGATTCCCAGTTACCACCTTGTCTCCGGTCTCAGCTTCGACCTCAATCAAATGAGTTCCGACAGGAAGTCCACTGGGCAATGGGGCAGTCCATTGATGCGGTGTAGGGTGGGGCCCAGGAAGGTCGATCCAGTTTTTTTCCTTGACCTGATCTTCTCTTTCTTTAACCGCCGCAAAATAAGGGTCCACTCGCGTGGTTCGCGACATCGGAAACCATTCGCCCGCGGCCCCAACACGAAAACGAACAACTGTTTTTTCCGAGCCGTTGAACACATTAACCGAAGCCGACTTCTCTGCCAGTTCGTTTGCCTTGATCGCTTCGTCGCAGTGAATACTCATCTGATAGTGACTCGGCCTGCCCGCTGCACGAAAAGATAGTGAGTACTCGTTCCCATCAAATTCCATAATCGAGTAACCGTTGGGCCCCCCATCGCTCATCATCGCATGTGGGATGCCGCGTTCATCTTTTTGACCACGCCACCAGCTGCCGCCTACCGTGACATTGACGATGTGATGGTGCGGCTCGGCACCCATCCAGCCATCTTCGGAGCCGATATAACGATGCTCCATGTAGTGGGTGTGCGCTGAGATTGAAACCGTAGCGGGTCGCTTCTCAATCAGTCGATAAAGACCCTGACGATCCTCAACACCGCCTAGCGGAATATGCATCATCAAAACGACCAACTGATCCTCTGGAATGGTCTCCAAATCCTTCTCGATGAACGCAAGTTGTCGCTCGCCAATCCCAGCGTGATAACGTCCTCGCTGGCCATCTTTTGGTCCCTGCCAAACCACATCATCAAGCACCAAGAAATGGGCCGGCCCATAATCAAAAGAATAGTAGCTAGGTCCGTAATGCCGCTCAAAGGTCTCATCACTCAATTCATCATTCGGGGCATCCATATTCATGTCATGATTGCCGATGACGTTGTACCAAGGAATACCAATCAGCGCGATCGCCTGACTCAAAGGCTTCATCATTGCAAGATCATCAAAGACGATATCGCCGAGTGTGACTCCAAACGCCGCGTCATGACCTTCTTCAGCAACAATCTGTTCAATCACATCGTGCTGAATGTACTCAACCTCCTCGATATTTCGCGGCTGCGGATCTCCGAACAGCAAAGCTTTGAACTGCTCAGGCTCCTGTTGCTCATGCAGGGGAAAATCGATTGACTCAGGAAGATCACCGGTGGGCTCCACACCCGCGAATCTAAAATTGGGCGGCGATCCATTGGGTTTGTGAATGTAGTAAAACCGAGGCAGCTGGTCATCATCCAGCGGTGTTGCCCAACCCCGTGGTTTGACCACAAAAATGATGCAGTCGTCAGAAACCGGTAATTGGTATCTCCCATCGTCACCTGTCACAACAATCTCACCACCGTTGCTAACCTTGATCCCCTTCAACCCCGGCTCATCCTCGTCAATCTTACCGTTTCGATTCAAATCATTAAAAACAATCCCCTGCGCGACGCCCGTTGCCTTGAAACCGGCATCGTGTTTGTGGCCTTCATGACCTTCATGCGAATAAGCCACCTTAGCACTAACGCCGAACACTCCCATGCTCAACGCGATCACAAATAAAGAACCAGCGGACCGAATCGGCTGGAAAACGATAGGGAGCATTAAGTTAGACATGACTCAGAGAAACTTTCATCCGATTAGGTCTCCCGCCAGCGACTGCGATGCGACTGGAGGAACCGATTGAAACGTGGAAATAGAAACCAAAACAACGAGTCATTGACTAATTGATCGTCTTGAACCGGCAACAAAGAAAACCACCGGTGGGATCATGGTAATTTCAACGGAACGTTAACGGATCTCGCAAGCTCTTCCGCTCGCCTAATCGAAACCTTCAGCGAATCCGAGCAACCTTGACTGCAAAAACCTTTCTAGAGATCTATTAGTCCTGACTCTGACGCTAGTTTAGCAAGTCCACATCGACCGCGTCGTAGCCAATGGATGAACAGAAGACCTGATCACGAAAAACGACCACCGCCCCAAAGTGTGTTTCGATTCGGGGGCACGAACCCTGGCTGGTTAGGGTTGCAGTAGAGCCACTGATGAACCAATTCTTCACCAGCTTCATCGAAACGCACCTGCAAGTGCCAGTCTCTTGTCGTGGGAACCGCTGACTCGTGAAACGGCCAAGGATCTTCCCAGACTTCCCCCAACGCACCTCGAAGTTTATCGGAATTAAGCGTCACGTTTCCGGCCCGCGGCGGCATCGGGCCAGCTTCAATCCTGGGACAGCCCAAAAGAAGCTTAGGGTCATAGCCACCTACCACATTCACAATTTGTGCGATCTCGAAAAGACTGAGCTTCCGCGGTCCCCCAGCGTGATACAAACCCGTGATGGGTGCGGTAAACAAACGATGGAACAATCGATTCATACAGTCCGTGTAGGTTGGCGTCCGTACTTCGTCAAAGTAGAGCGTCGCCGGCTTGCTCTGGCGAAACCTCGATGCGATCCAGTCGATCGCACCTGCGTGACCATTGAAGCTTATCCCCATGGGTAGAGAAATCCTCAATGTGCAGGCGTTTGCAACGTATTCTTGCACGACCCTTTCCGCCTCCACCATCATTGCACCGTACACGGTCACTGGATCGGGCGTTTCATCCTCGTGGTAATCACCATCTTCGCGCCCGGCAAAAACCAAATCGATGGAAAGATGTAAAAGACGACACGCGTTTTGTCCGGCCAACTTCGCGACTCTCTGTGTCCCCAAAACGTTGACTCGATGCGCCATCGTTCGATCCAACTCACAAGACTTAAGCCGGCAGCTTCCGATGGTGTTCAGGATGCTCTTGAATCCATACTGATCCCAAACACGCTTCAGGGACTCTTCGCAATCGAGATCGCAGGCAATGATTCCATCCCCTTTTAGGGGCCACATGCTTGGCTGGCGAATACCAATCACCTGATCACCATAGAGCGACCGAAAATAATGAAATGCGTTGTACCCCGGCACACCAGCTAGGCCAGTCACCAACATAGGTAAAGCAGGCTGCTCGCCAACTTCCGAAACAATCGTCACCGATAAAAATCCTTCCAACCTCGCGAACGAATTACTTTTTAGATGCTAGATGAACCAAGATTGCTCCGGTGGTAACCGAAATGGCCCCCAAGACGATCCACTGGATCGGCAGATGTGTTTGATCATCAAAACCTTTCCCCAAAAACGCAAGTTGGTCAGCATAGTACAAGACTGTATTCAGCAGTGCATTGTGCACAAAATGTATCAACATCCCCGGAAAAATGCTTCCGGTCTTGTAAGCAACCCAACCGATCACCAAACCCATCAGGGTTGATGGCAAAAAACGCTCCACCAACAAGGCGTTACCTGTCAGCACGTGAAACAAACCAAAGACCATTGCGGTGAAGGTGATCACCCAAAGTGGCCGTAAGGTTCCTCGAATGGCAGTGAAGAAAAACCCCCGAAAGCAAACTTCCTCTACCACTGCTGGCGCAACGGCAAAAACGAGTAGCAACAGCCACACTGGGGCTTGCCTCATCCGCTCAATCATCGCCATTGCTGCTTGGATCTGAGCGTCACCCAGCCCACCAATACCAATCGCATCGGCAAAAACGAATAATTCATGTGCAAACACCCAACAGCCCAAGCCCATCAAAACCGCTCCGAACATCGCAAAGAGACTGGGGGTCTCGATCTGATAGGTTGTGACAAAACGGCAACGATTCCACCACGAGGCAACGATAGGCAGCAATCCAAAGGTGAGGGCAAGCGATAGACCATTGAGTCCTAACTGCCAATTCACCGTGATGACATCGCCATACTGCTTCAGTACCAACATCAGCCCGTTTGAAACGACGAAATAGCACGGCACCAAGAGCGCCAACACGAATGCCGCCTGCGTAAAACTTGGCGAATTTGCAAGCCGGGAGGGGCGGCGCAATAAACTCTTGAAGGATTGTTCACTCGTACGCATCACCGCGTCACCACCAAACAACTTAGCCGCAACGGCTAGGGCACTACCGGCATAAAGCAGGGTAACCCCGATCGCCAACGCAGCGGTATCAATCACCCACTCGTCAGCAAGTAAATCTCTTGCCAAAAGAACAATGTTCACCAGTGGTACGACAACCAGAATTCCTTTCAATTCGATGCCCGGAACCAATGACACCATCGCAGGGGCGAGAGAAACCAACATCACCGGAATAAGATAAGCTTGTGCTTCCTTAAACGATCTCGCGAAGCTTGTCAGTGCTAATAGGAGTGCTGCAAAGAAGAGTGAGAACAGAATCAACAGCCCGAGCATTGGCAGTACCAATATCCACGGGAAACCACCACCTTCCTGAATCATCGAGATCAAGCCGCTTCCCCAAAGCGTTGTGAACATCGCGACGAGGTTTGCAATTGCCGTCAAGAATGCAACGCTAATGACCGCAAAATACTTTGAGAGCAACACGGAGAAACGCGGAACCGGTGACGCCATCACCGCCTCGAGCGTCCCGCGTTCCCTTTCGCCCGCGGTTAAATCGATAGCTGGATAAACGGCACCCGTGATCGTCATCAAAACGAGGACCAAAGGTATCAAGGTTGCGAGAAGGTTCGGTTTCTTAGCCTCGCCAACCTCCTTCAATTCCATGCTCAATGGAGGTCGATAGCGTGGAAATTGCGAACGAAGAAAGTACTTAGCTTCCGACTCACTCAGCCAATGAAGCCGCTCCACAAGAATCTGTCGAGCGGATTCGCTCACGGCATCGCCTCGCTGCGCGTAGATCGTGACGACGTTTTCGCCCGCCGGAGTTACTTCGATACGCACCCCGATATCCGCCTCATTCCCCTTGATTGCACCCTCGGCCGAACCAACACTGCTAAGCCCCAGCCGAAACTGCGCTAACTCGCCGCCCCGACTCTCAAGGATGGTTTCAGGTGGTCGACTCCTTTGATCCCCCAACCAAAGACCAAGCGTCTCTAACTCACCTTCGGTCGCAACACAAACCGTGTAACCAGCCTCAGGTACGTTGACACTGAGTAGAAATCGATTCAAAGCCATACTGAGAATTGGATAAAGCAACAGCGGCATCAAAAGCAGCGTGATCATCGTCCGCCTGTCGCGGAGGGTTTCGCGGAGTTCCTTGCGATACATCCGCCAAAGCCGGCCAGCCCGGTAGAGCCGCCTTCTTGATGCTGATGCTTCAACCGTTGGGGACAGATCAAGCACTGCCGTCCCTTCTTTGGTTTCACCCGCACATGATATCTCTTCCGTCTTGCCGTCAGTCAAATCGCTTGGTTCTGCAGCCGTTACCCGAGCAGCTTCATGATCCGGTTCTTCAGTCATGAGCAACACCCTGCATCAGATCGACGAACATCTCCACCAGGTGAGACCGAGAAGTCGCGGTTTGCAAATCGGCCAGAGAACCCTCATGAGCCAAAGCGCCGTGATGCAACAGACCAAATCGATCACAAAGACGTTCCGCCTCATCGAGTCGATGGGTGCAAATGACCACCGCCTTCCCCAACTCTCTAAGACGTGCAATGTACTCAAAAATGGTCTGGACACCGACAACATCAAGTCCACGTGTCGGCTCATCCAACAGCATCACCGGCGGATCGTGAATCAAACCCCGAACAAGCGTCACTCGCTGTCGCTGGCCAGTACTCAAACCACCAGCGCGACGATCCAAAAGGTGCGAGATCCCCATCAGTGCAGCAAGTGTCTCGCACCGTGCCGCTGCAACATCGGGCAGAACGCCATAAAGATCGCCGAAATAAAGCAACATTTCTCTGACCGTCAGCCACGGGTAGACACCGTCACTCGCGGAGACAAACCCCAACCTCAACTTGACAGCCTCTGGATCTTCTGAGGTTCGCGTCCCTAGAACCTCAGCGAACCCGGCATCTGGCTTGAGAAGCCCCAAGATCATTCGAAGTGTGGTTGTCTTACCGGCACCATTCGGCCCAAGCAAGCCAAACACTTCGGATTGCTTCACGCAAAACGACAAATGATCGACAGCATGAACCACTTCGTCCTCAAGCTCGAAGGATTTCGTAAGTGATTCAACCGTCAGCATGATGTGTTACTTTTATCAGGCGCCCTCGTTCGCAGAGCGCGAATCGCGAGGCAAAATTTCTCGAGGCTCTACTATCGTTAGTCACATCCCACGCCAAGGCTTTAGCGATTTGCCGGGGCAACTAACTAACAATTTTGTGGAGGTTTCTCGGAAAGTATACGGAGGTTAAAACCCCATTGATCGCCCGAATCTTGGATCACGGCAAAGTTTCATCACAAACCCAAGGAATCCCCCGACAATGTCACTCCTTTGAAAGAGAGAAAAACGATTGATATGGCCGATCAACACCTGATCGTAAGCCTCC
>JADHOA010000128.1 GCA_016779185.1 Rubripirellula sp. | reverse complement strand
CCTTGAGTGAATCCATCGAATCTCGGAAGAAATTATCACACGGTTTAAGGTCTGACCAAACGGCCTATCTCAAAACGACCGCCCCAAGTTGAGATGACTCCAGAAACAATCCGAGCAAGTTAAAATTCCCTAACAGGATTCCCCGCCCGAAGCCGATGAACACAGAAATCGGGTGCGTACCAATCATTATACTTTCGCTTTAATCCACATGAAAAAACCATTACTCTTGATATTTTTTCTCTTATGGATCCCAACTGCTAACGCACACGATTCATGGAGAACAAGATCCGACAAACATGCACCGGCGGGCCTGATGGGCGAACACCTTCACAAGCCAGGAACATGGATGCTTGAATACAAGTACATGAACATGTACATGGATGGAAATCGCGCCGGTTCGACGCGAATGAATGATGCGGACTCGATTCTTTTCGGTGCCAACAGCACCCCCGTTACTAACCGCGGTGCTACGCCGACAGCAATGACGCACGAGATGCACATGGTTCACGTGATGGGAGGCGTGACCGAAAACATCACCGCCTATGCAATGATCATGGCTCCTGCGATCACCATGGATCACTTGCGAGGCCCCATGAATCCCGCAGGCAGTGGCACGGATTTCCGAACTCACAATAGTGGATTTGGTGACCTCACCCTCGGAGCGTTACTCGGATTGTACTCTGATGAAACCAATGACATTATCCTCAATCTCGCCGGCTCCGTTCCAACCGGTGAAATCTATCGAACGACATCCATTCCCACCGATGGTGCAATGTCACAAGCAATGCCTTATCCAATGCGACTCGGTAGTGGAACCTTCAACGCCAAACCGGGTATCACCTGGAAACATTTCACCGAAACAGGCTCGTACGGAGTTCAATTTCAAACCGACTTACCCATCGGCCGCAATTACCGTGGCTATTCCGTTAGCGACGAATTCCGCCTCAACACATGGTACAGCCACGTCGTCAGCGACCAGGTTAGCGCTAGCTTAAGAGTTGAAAATCTATGGCGAAACCAATTTGGGGGAGCTGATCCCGATGCGAACAACATGGTAATCAGCACCAATGTGGAAGCATTTCGCGGAGGATATTGGCTCAACTTTGGTGCAGGAGTCGCAACCATTCTCAATGGGCATTTACTCAACGTCGAGTTTGTTCCAACATTGCATCAGAATCTCAACGGAATTCAACTCGAGACAGACTGGTCTCTCGTTGCGAGTTGGTCAAAGAGTTTTTAACCACAACGAACCACAGATCAATCAGTCGATTCATTCAGCGGGCACTGCGCAACTGACGTGGTGCCCGTTTTCTACGCGTAGACACCATTCAGTTCTGATTCCCCGCAAATGCCAATCGTTTCATGTCATGTTTGTCGTTGGTCTGATCACCAAACAAGAAAATCATCTGGTAAACTTCACAAGCAAGTCTAAGCTGCCAGCTTAGATCCACCGCAGAGACACTTGTCTGACAAATAGCTTTCACATGGTCCACCGTGAAGAGTCAATCAATGATCTACCGTGACGTTTTCCTGATCGTGTTTTTTCTTCCTTGTCTGATCAGTATCGTAATGTCCGTTCTTGCAGCACGAACCGAAGTCGAGGATAGGAAATTCTCCTACTTTCTTTTCGGTGTTATCTCACACTGGCTCGGATTGGCATTGGCGGCAGATCTGGCGTATCGCGCTTGGCAATCCATGCCGGACCCGCCGTCCGAAGCGTTTAGTGACACAGGCGCAGGGGGAGCCTTATTCATGGGTTGGATTCCAGCGTCTTTTTTTTGCGCAATCATTTTCTTCTTGGCCAAGCTGACCAAAAAGTCGAACAGCACCGAGTTGAGTCAGTCCTCTGCGTCACAATGAATTGAGCCGCGACAGCCTTATCAACGCAAGCATTGACCCGAAAATGAACGAAGAACAAGTTGTAGAGTGCGTCAAGAACGAAGTCCGCGAAAGACTTTGCAAACAAGGCGCTGGGCATGGATGGGATCATATCGCACGGGTTTACCAATCAGCCCTGATGATCCATCAACATGAAGGCGGAAAACGCCCAACCATTGAACTTGCCGCGATCTTGCATGATGTGGGTGATGCGAAATTTCATGATGGGAGAGAACGGACCGCCGAAATCTCACTCGAAATCCTTTCTCCTCATCAACTCCCCAAGGATATGGTCAAAGAGATTATCCATATTGTTGAGAATCTCTCATTTCGAAAACGAGATACCGCAGAGCCTCTTTCCCTCGAAGGAAAAATCGTTCAGGATGCGGATCGCTTGGACGCACTCGGAACCGTAGGCATTGTTCGCACGATTGAGTATGGTCAATTCAAGTCACAACCGTTCTACGATCCAGAGAATCCAGATGGACCTTCAGGAGTCATCCATTTTCACGAAAAGCTTTTCAAGCTAACCGATCTGCTGAACACCCCATCGGCGAAACGTATCGCGGCGGAGCGAGTGGGTTTCATGCGGGAATTTTTGCTTCGTTATTTTCAGGAAATTGGCGAACCTTTACCCGTTTGGTTGACTCCGCCCATTCCTGTTTGAACCATCAAAATTTTTGTTCGAATTCGTCTCTCGCTGAATCACTGATTGAACAGTAACGTAAATCACCCGCTAGGCATTTGACCCAACCGCTGGAGTGAGTGGTTTAAGCAAGACACTTGTGAATTCTTGTGTGATACTCCTCCAGCCCGATGATGCCCATACCCGTGAGTTGCAGAAAATGAAAATCGCTTCACTTCTGCCAGGAGCAACCGAAGCACTGTGTCTTCTTGGCCTAGATGAAAAGATAGTCGGAATCAGCCACGAGTGCGACTTCCCCGACGAAATCACCCATCTCCCTCGTCTGACGCGGTCTGTCATTCCAGCTCACAGCAGTTCAGCGGAGATCAATCATATCGTGGCGGAGCGAACAAAGCTGAATCTTCCCTTGTATCAAGTGAATGAGGAAGCACTGATTTCCGCTTCGCCGGACCTAATCGTGACCCAAGATTTATGCAATGTCTGCGCACTGTCCCCTGACGAACTTGACACATCCATCAAGCAACTTAAAAAGACACCACAGATAGTCTCGCTAAACGCCCATAGCTTCGATGAAATTCTTTCCGACATCACTCGACTTGCCGAGCATACAAGGACCCAGGACAAAGCAACCGAAATTGTCACCGATCTTCAAAAGCGAATGACCGGGATCCAATCCGCCACACAAGCGGCATCGCACCAACCGCGAGTCGCCCTACTGGAATGGATCGATCCACCTTTCTGCGCAGGACATTGGACACCAGATCTCATTCAAGTCGCCGGTGGCGAAGAAATCATCGGAAAAGCTGGGCAAAAAAGCAGGCAGATTCAGTGGCAAGCGTTAATTGAAGCCGAACCCGACAAATTGATTCTTGCTTGTTGCGGGCGTTCTGTCGAACAAACCGTCGCCGAACTTGGCAACTCGTCGATCGCGGACAAACTGCTTCATCTCACATGCGTTACCAAAGGCGAACTCTACGTAATGGACGGATCGGCCTATCTCAATCGCCCAGGTCCGCGGCTCGTCGATGCGGTGGAAATACTCGCTTCAATCCTACATCCAAATATTCCCAATCTTCCGTGCCATGGATCAGCCATTCAAAAAATTCAGATGGCGTAGTTCGATCAAGACACAACGTCCATCGGCGATTAGGTTGATTCCCCCAGATTTGGCAAGATCGTTGACGACGCAGTGCATCGCACCAGGCTGTATCCAAATAGATCGAACACCGAGTGTCATTGCTTCTTGCACAATGGCTAACGTGACCGCGGGTGGTGTTACAATACAAACAGATTCCGGAACCAATGGTAAATTGGATAGTGTTTTAAAAGCAGGAACACCTTCGACGGTTTGAGCCACAGGATTCAGTGGATAAACCGTCGCGAACTGTTCGGTCAAGACGCGGAAAATCTGGTTACCGAATTTGTGCCGCTGATGGGACGCTCCGGCAACCGCGAAAGCATTTGCCTCAAAGAAAAGACGGGCAGAATCCTCCTTATCGATTACCATTCAACTAACCCTCCAATCAATCCACCACGCCGCTTCAATCTCTGCTTCATGCAAAACCCGAAACGAACCTTCCTACAAAACGTCAAGCGAAACGCGTTTCCCAACCACTTTCTATGCACCGAGCCACCCAGCACCGCTACCCCGTCACCGCTTCACGGATAAAACGATTGTTCCCCGTGATCATCTTATTCCTGATTTTAGTCTGCTCACAGATGACGAGAGGGCAAGAGGATGATGGTCCGATTGATACGGTCGTCACAGAAATCCCTGAACCTTCCATCACTGCAAAGCCACTTACAAAAAACGTCTTTTACGGCGCCACACCTAATCACCAAGGAGATTTTCAATACCTTAAGGATCGGGGCGTAAAGACGATCATCAGCGTGGATGCCGCGACTCCAGACCGGGAACTGGCAAAGAAGCATTCGATCTCGTATGTCCATCTGCCAATTGGATATCAACAGATCGAAACCCCTCGAGCACTAGACCTTTCAAAAGCCACAGCGACGCTGCCGGGTAAAATCTATATTCACTGCCATTTAGGAAAGCATCGTGCGCCGGTCGCGGCTATTGTCGCATGCGTCGGAAACGGGTCTCTGGATCCAGAATCCATTGCCGACATCCTCGAGCAGGCTGAAACCGATTTTAGCTACGAAGCGTTAGTTCGGTCAGCACAGATCGCTCGAAAATTTTCGGATCAACGACTTCAGTACCACGATATATCGGGACTTGATGCCGAAAACAAGAATCCAACAACCGAGTTCATGAGCCAACTAGTCAAACCCGCGGACCGCCTCTTTCGCGCGTTCCGAACTCGCTACTCAATCCAGCCGGACGTTCTCCCAAACATCACCCACGATGCCTTGATGATTGCGGAAACCTTTACAGAACTCTGCAGAAGCATTGATGCAGCCACCATTGAAATCAACTCGAAACAGAACACAGGTCAACGCACCGCGAATCCTAGTACGCCAACGTATCGCGAACGGATGATCAAGACTCGAGACACCGCATTGGCGATCCACCAAAAGCTATCTTTGCCACCGAGTAACCAAGCGTTCGGTCTTGCTGAAACATCAAACTTGGTAAAGAAACTCGAGCAACAGTGTACCGATTGTCATCGAGATCACCGATGACCAACCCGTTTCACCCGAAGCTTCCCTAAGACAAGATGAGTTGCAACGCAAATTGAAATCTTCATGAATGAACGCGCCACCGATGAACCACTCCTCTCTGGTTTAGCGATTGACCCTTACTATGGTGGAAGCCATCGCGACTTCCTAGACAGGCTGGCCAAACTAAGTCGACATCGATGGAAACTGAGCACCGGTCAAGCAAGATTCTGGAAATGGAGGATGAGATCATTTCCACTTCAATTAGTCGATGAGCAACTGCACTTGGTAAAAGATGGCAACGGAACGCCCCCGTCTAACCATCAGCACAAGCAAGCAGAACGTGAATCACAATCGGCACGTGTCTCACCGACCTCTTTGTCACAACAGAGGATCCCTGACGGGATCATTGTGACCTCCATGCTAGATCTTACGAGTTACCGCGGATTTCTCGCAAGCAAGTTCGCGGATCATCTCACCAGCCAGTTAGTTCGCGACCAATGTCTCGAACTGTTGCAACGTCCAACCGCAATCTACTTTCACGAGAACCAACTTTCCTATCCAATTTCACCCCACGCCAAGAATGACGCCCACTACGGGTACACCAATATCACCAGCGCGATGGTCGCTAATGAAATCTGGTTCAACTCGGAATTCCATCGCGTCGACTTTCTTCAGCAAGCAAAATCATTGATCTCGCGAATGCCGGATTGTCGTCACGTGCACAATCTTGACGAACTCGAAGGGAAAAGCTCCGTCCTACCGCCAGGATTTAACTGGGTGGGACACACGCCGACATCAGAAAACCCAAATCCCATCCACCCATCACTTGGTGAATCCAACTTTCCCCCCATCACCATTGGCTGGGTGGCACGTTGGGAATATGACAAACGCCCCGATCGCTTTCGAGAACTACTCAGAATGCTAGATCACCATGCCGTACCATTCGAATTGATCCTTTTGGGACCAAGGGGAAAACAGCAGGATTCGCTTGCGAAGATCGAGTCAATGTACAAGGATCGAATTAAAATCAGTGGACACGCGGAATCGCTCGCGAAGTACCACCAAGCACTTCGGCAGATCGACTTTGTTGTCTCAACGGCGGATCATGAGTTCTTTGGCATCGGTATCTGCGAAGCGATCTCAGCAGGTGCGGTTCCGATTCTTCCCTCGAAGCTTTCCTATCCCGAATTAGCACCTGCGTGCTGCCTCTACGATTCCCTCGATGATGCTGTAGCGAAAATCAAAAGGTATCGAGATCCATCGACACGTCACACGTTGTCTGAAAAATGCCAAGAGCGTGTCATGCAGTTTCGAGCAGAAGCGTCCATTGCAAAAATAGACGACGCGTATGAAAAAATGGTTCGCCAAGCAAACGTCAATCATTCTTCTCGCGGCAAATAATCACGCTGCTATCAGGATCGTCCAACAACTATCAAATCAGCCTGTGGCGATACGCTGCACTCATTCAATGATGAAGGGAACCGGCGTAAATCCTAAAGGCATGAACAGCAGGGCAAGCCAACCGAGTATGCAACGAACCGGTCCCAGTTCCACTTCGTCGTCCGCTGTCTCCGGGTGGACTGCACCCATCCACAACAACAGGATCAGCATGATCGACCAGCCCCAATATCCAAAGTAAATCACCGAGGCGATGGAACCGATCAACACCGCCTTGGCGATCGGATGAGATTTGCGACGTAAAAGGCTGTAAAGAATGTGTCCACCATCGAGCTGGCCGATCGGAAATAGATTCAAGGCAGTAATAAAAATGCCAACCCATCCTGCAAATGCGACAGGATGCAACAACACGTCTCGCCCCTCTGGCAACACTCCAAACACCGACCACACCATCGCCTTGAAAACGATTGGTTCACCAAGGCTCAATCCCACCTCGGTCTGCTCAACATCGATCACTTGGGATTGCATTAAGCCATACAAACTAAAACCAATCGCGGGTAGAAAACCTCCAATTGGCCCACTAATAGCAATATCAAATAGGCTTCGGCGATCACCCTTACCCGGCTGCATAGCGATCACCGCTCCCATGGTGCCGATGGGACTGATGGGCATGGGAATGAAGCAGGGATAAGTTGCAGGAACTCCATACCTTTTCGCTTGAAAGTAGTGACCGAATTCATGCGCTAACAAAATCGTCATCAGAGCGAAAGCGAATGCGGGACCGCCAACAAGGTAGGTGCTACCGCAGGTTGCCAAAAAAAGAAGAAGCGGCATTTGCCATTTTGGACGGTAGGTTCTGGGCGATAAGTTGTCCGCAGCAAAATCCTGATCGACACCGCCATCGGCTGATAATTCGACCTGATCCCTCTTGAACTCTTCACCACACATCCGTTGTCCCCAGACTCCTCGATTCAACGACTTAGGTTGATCGGCAACTCAATGTTTTTGCGTTGCTCGCACACTCGGCTTCCTGACTGCTTGATTCAAACACAGGTTCCATCACCGAAAATGGATTTTCCCCAACGACCTTCAATTTTCTATATCGAAAAGTCCCTAGGGTTATCCGAGGAATCTGGTCCGCTGTGGTATCGCTCGATCACTTCATTGATTTGCGAATAATCACAGAGCCTCTCCTCAGGAACAGGATGCAACATCCCTAAGACGATCGCGCGTAGTGGTTCGGGAGTTTCCAACCATTGCGGCGTCTCATCAATCACCTTGAGATAGAGTCGATTGTCACTATCAAAATGCCTCAATTGATGAAGCATTTTCCCAGACAACATTTCGTAGGCGACGCAACCAAGACTGAAAAAATCGCTGCGATAGTCACCGGGATAGCCCTTCAGCCTTTCCGGTGGTAGATACCCACGTGTACCACTCACCGCACTTCCACCCGAAGAAGACAACTGGGTTTCGTCACCCGCCAAACCAAAATCAAGTAGTTGGCAATGGCGTAGGTCACTGCTGAGCATGACGTTCCCCGGCTTGATATCTCGGTGAACAATCCCCAAACGATGAATCGCGTGTAGGCCTTCGAGCAGTTGGCGAAAAATTCGAAGCGCACCGGCAAGTGTCATCGGTCCGCGTGATAACCGCGATGCAAGCGTTAGACCCTCGAGGAATTCCATGACAAAATAAGGACGCTGGGCTACTTTGCCGACATCGTAGATCTGCACCACATTGGGGTGACTTAATTTTGCCAGTCGCCTCGCCTCAGCCAAAAACTGCTCTTTCTTTTCCGATTCAGTTTTCACGTTTTTCAAAGTCTTGATCGCCACGGTACGCATTAACGTCTCGTCGATTCCTCGATAAACAATCCCCATTCCACCAAGACCGAGCACTTCGTGAATCGAGTAGCGACCAATCCGCTTTGGTAGTGGAATAATGGTGGAAGAAGAAGGCAAAGCGTGCTTTGTATCGCCATCACTGGAACGTTCTGTCTTACCGGTGTAAACAAATTTGGCACCCGTAGCACCACTTGAAACGTTTACTGGAGTTTCCGTCCCCTCATTCTGAGCCGACTCAGCTTCACCAATCTCTGAGGTCATTCCGTAGGGGTCGGAAAGTGGATTCTTGGAATCCTCAACCGCCACACTCGAAGATGACACGCCCACCGTATCGCCCGCACCGGCCAGCGCAGGAACCAATTGCGAAGCTCTCGTAATCGTAAAGGTGCAGAAAGGATCACCTTTGTGGGTGCATGTGTTTTCAACCACGCTCAAGTCTTCGTCAAAAACATCGCCCAAGCCTTGAAGAATTCCATTTGCCAGGGCGCAAAGTCCTCGCTGAGATGAATACACAACCTGAACTTGGTCCTCTGACAATTCAAACGCCTGGATGTTCGCAGGTTCGGCCCCGGGATTACTAACCCGAATCGTGCGATGAATCAGAGTCTCGATATTGGCTAGCAGTTCGAAGGTTTTCCAATTTGGATGCAGCATCCCCCGGGCAAAACGTATCAACTCAGGCGCCGCAAACTTGCCCACCGCTTCAAGTGCGGTGGTCATATCGAGTTCTAAACGTTCACAGGTCGCACCGACGATCGCAAATACCGCTTCGTCAGGGTAGTTTTGAATAGGCGACAACACCAAACCTTCATGGCCAGCAAGCCGCAAAATCTCCAGCCATACATCTCGCCCGAAATTCTGCTCAACGAACTTCTTGAGGATGACGCAAATCGAACCGTGCATTTTTTCCAAGTCAGATTAATGGTGATTGTGTCGGGACGCTGCATCATTTAACCGGTTTTACACCGCAGCGGGTTGACAGTCCGGAACCCCCTCCGAATTGACAATCCTCAAACGGATCGTTGGGATAATAATGTACCGTAAACCCCTTGTTTCCCGAGAGTAAACATCACCGTTAACCGATCATTTCCCTAATTTAGGGAGCAAAGAATCCGCTCAAACGCTGCCACCGGAGGGGTGGAAACCGGCGTTTGGACTATCATTGCCTGCCGTATCTGCAAAGTTTTACTAAGACGAAAAAGACGAACGGAGAGCTGACATGCTACTGACTGCTCGATCGGCGTACACTTCGTTGCGAACCGAAACGCTGTGATTGACATGCCAGCCGTGGCGAGAGACAACCTACACGCCGCACCATTCAGCATCGAAAATCCAGATCCCGGCAGCGAGCCGTCTGCTGTCTTAAACCACAAAAGAAGGTCCCATTCGTATGATTCCCTCACTCGGTTTCGACGAATGGCTCATGCTATTTCTCGGTGCGGCGGGAATCGGACTGTCAAAGTCCGGATTTCCTGGAATCAGTATGTTCCACGTCGTTGTCTATGCAGCGATCTTCGGAACCAAGGAATCGACTGGCCTGCTATTGCCAATGCTCGTTCTCGGTGACTGCATCGCAATTTGCGTTTTTGGTCGAAAGGCAAATTGGCTCCAGGTGCGTCGACTTCTGCCCCCCACTCTAGCTGGGGTCGTCATTGGATGGTTGATTATGGACAGGATGGACCCTGAAAACTTCAAGCGGCTTGTGGGAATCGTCATCCTGTCACTAATTGGTCTTCAATGCACGCGTGCTCAAAAACCACAGTGGTTCGACCAAATTCCCAATCGCCGATGGTTCGCTGTTTTACTTGGACTACTTGCCGGCGTAACCACGATGCTTGCGAACGCTGCAGGCCCCGTGGTCGCACTCTACCTGATCTCCGTCAAACTCCCAAAATGGGAATTGATCGGCACCTCTGCGTGGCTTTTTTTGGTGCTGAATGTATGCAAATTGCCGCTGAGTTACGAATTAGGACTGATCACCCAACAGACACTTTTGATCGGCTTGTTACTAGCTGCCGGAATTCCAGCGGGCCTTTACTTGGGGCGTTGGTTGGTAGAACGTATCTCGCAAAAATGGTTCAACATCATCCTTCTAAGTTTTACCGCGTTCGCCGCGATACGTATGATCTGCTTGATCTAGGGTCTTTGGTGAGTGCGAAC
>JADHOA010000127.1 GCA_016779185.1 Rubripirellula sp. | reverse complement strand
GCCAGTCTCAAGATGACGATAGAACAGCGGGTTATTTCCCAGCAGCAGCGTGTAGCCGCCGTGGGTGGTTGCCCAAACGGGATATCCAGTTGCACGGCGATTTCTTTCTGCCCATGTCATCACCGTGACAGAGATCAGCACGACCGGCAAGAATAACTTCAATAACTCCTTTGTCCGGAGACGCGAGGTGCGATGTTTTATCGAAACCAAATGCCAGAGGATTTCGCCCCCGAGCAGTAATACAGACCAAGCTAGAAAGGTTGGTCGGCAGAGGTACGCGAGGCACAAAAGTATCCCGAGAGTGAATCTAGATTTCCATCTCGGGGCTTCCTTGATTTGCTGCGTCCATTGCCAGTAAATGCTGCTCACGATGCACGCGGCGATCGTTTCCGTCATTGCAAAACTAGACTGCTGAATCAAGATGGGATCAATCGTGACAAGGAGTGCCGCGATGACGCTGACACGCTCTGTTTTAATATCATTCGTGTGTGAGAACAAAAGATTTCGCGTTCCCCCATAACAGAACACAGCTGTCATCAACCCAGCTAGTAGATGCAGTAACGCGATGAGCCGGGTGTCAGGGATTCCGGTTGAATTGACGAATGTTGAAAGTACTGTGGGGTAAAGAGGAGGGCGAAACGCAGTGGGGATCACTTGGCCATCTGGAGCGGTTAGCCCAAACGTGCCTGTTGTATGCAGGGTCGATGCGATTGCTTGATAGGCGTCGGGATCCTGTTGCAAAGAATCATTGGAATAGGAAAGAACTGCACCACGAACCAAGAGTGCACTGCACACGACGATCCAAAGTGATCGATTGCTGAGCATGTTACGTCCGATGGATGGCGACCGGGTATCGATTGCATCAGGCTGAGGGGACGCGCGATTTTCGGATGAATTCAGCTGCGTCATGAACGGTGGATGATTTTCGCATGATGGGTGGTGTAGGATTCCGCATCGGCAAGCCGTAAAGTTTGCCTATCGCTAATGATGGCGTAATGCAAGGCGGTCCCACAATACCATGATCCATTACTCGGAAGAAACGAACTGGAGCGAACGGTTATCGAGTTATTTGATTCGATGGCGTTGGATGCTTGCGATTCTAGGGATCGCGATCGCAGCGGTTGCGATTCCAGTTGCTGCGGAATTGGATTTTGATCGTCGAGTGGAATCTCTCTTTCCTGTCGACGATCCAGACCTGCTAGCTTACCAGCGTTTGCAGCAGATTTTTGGTGGGAAATCCGTTGTCCTTTTGGTTTATCACGATCCGACCCTGGCCAGCCGCGATGGCATTCAGCGTAACAGGCAAATCACCAAAACGATTGGTGAAATTTCAGGGGTCGCGGACGTGCTGTCGGTCTCTCGATTGAGTGATGCCATGGATCGTCTTCGGCCCTCGTTTACCGATTCAGGGGTCCCAAATCTATTCCGCGAGAACGATGCCGTTGCCCGAGGATTTGCGAGTCTCTTTGACAACTACACGCATTCGAGTGACCGAACTCGTGCCGCAGTGGTGATCTTGCTTGATGGTGATGCCAAGGAAGAGACATTGAATGGGATTCGGCGTCTACGCGATCGGCTAGAGTCCGGTCACTTGACTTTTCAGCCACAGACCGATGACACCGTTCGTGATCCGACTCGCAACGGAGGGGCCAACTGTTTTGAGGCGGTTTTGGTAGGGGAGTCGGTCATGATTTCTGACGCTCTTCATTTGCTCAAGCGTGACGGCTCGAGACTTGCTGGGCTAACGGTTGTGTTGTTGTCGCTTGTGTTGCTGATAACCGTTGGGGATTTGAGGCTGGTGTTGCTCGCGGGCCTCTGTGTGGGTTGGGCAGTAAAGGTGACGCAGGCATTGCTGGTGATCTTAGGTTGGCAACTATCGATTGCATCTGCCGTGCTGACGGCGATTGTTACTGTGATCATGGTGACATCTGTTTTGCATTTAGGGGTTCCCTATCGTCGATTCAGGAAGCGTGGCGTTAGTCACGCGGAATCGGCCGCCAAGGCGATCCGGGCAATCGCAACACCGATACTCTGGACTGGGCTAACAGACGCAGCAGGTTTTGCTGCCCTTGCTATCTCCACGCTTGCACCAATTTCGCAGTTCGGTTGGATGGTTGCGATTTCTGTTTGCGCGGGTTTGATCGCTTTGTGTCTTTTTTTGGGTCTATGCTTGGCACAGCCTCTTTTAACACCTTCTTGGTTCACAAGATTGGACTCATGCTCGTTTGCTTTGCCCATGATACGTCGCGGCATGAACGCGTATGACCAATACCGGAATCAGACTCAGAAGGCACTGCGACGAACAGTGGTTAGGTTGGTATCTTTTTCGGTGAACCGCCGCCTGGTGATGGGGGGCGTCATGCTGTGCATGCTGGGGCTGGCTCTTGTCGGGGTGCCGAGATTGGAGTCAGAAAAAAGTTTCCTAAATAATTTTCAATCCACCTCCACTATTTCCAAATCTTATCAAACGGTCGAGCAGCATTTTGGTGGAGCTGGTGTTTGGGACGTGATGCTGGATGCACCCCTGCACTTGACTGAAGAATATTTGCAGCAAGTTCGCGAGCTGGAAGAACGGCTTCGTCAGATTGATGTGAACGGAGCACGTTTGACGAAAGTCCTAAGTATCGCAGATGCCGAGTGGGTCGTTCGGCAAAGTCGATTTGCCGCGTTGCTGCCTGTGGAACCGAGACTGACTTTTATGTCGGTTGCTTTACCTGGTTTTTTTGACGCATTGCTGAGTCAACCTGTAGATGGCCAGCGTTATTTACGACTGATGCTTCGTAGTCGTGAAAATCTTGAGCCGTCTCAGAAAGATGCGTTGATCCGCGAGGTCAGGCGAGTGGTTACGGATCATCGCGAGACCGAGATCGCTGACTCTTCCGTCATTAAAAAGCCATTCGGTCAGGTGACCGGGTACTACCTCTTGTTAAGTCGTTTGATCGATCAGGTTCTGCGCGATCAGTGGCGTTGTTTAATGGGTTCGGTTGTGATCGTCGGGCTTTTGCTATGTCTTTTTTTTCGTTCTGTTCCTCTAGCACTTGTCTCGCTTGTGCCAAATGTTTTGCCAATCGTAACCGTTCTCGCATGGTGTGGTCTCTCCGGTGAACGATTGAATATGGGCGCAGCAATGATTGCAGCGGTTTCAATTGGCATCTCAATCGACGGTTCTGTTCATCTTCTTTACCAGTACCAGCGACGTCGTCGGTTACTAAAATCAGGGGTGATGGTGGCGATGCAATTGTCAGCGGGACGCATTGGTTTGCCGGTTACACTCGCCACACTGGCTTTGGTCATGGGCTTTGGGGTCTTGTCTGCAAGCGAGTTTGTTCCTACCGCGACTTTTGGTTTTTTGATCGCGGTAACACTCTCGTTGGGGACGCTGGCAAACTTGACGTTGCTTCCCGCTTTATTACGGTTCGTGGATCGCGATTGATGCTGCTCGTGGCGATGGTTCAGTAAACCTTATTCTTCAGAAAAGCTCATCCTAGGCTTAGTTATTTGAAAGAGGTGCCCACTGGTGGCATTGAATGTGATCACATTTGGGACATTTGATTCTGATTCCGAGCGATCGAGCAGGAATACGGATGCGCTCATCGCATGAGGTGCAATGGGTGCGTACAGGTGGTGCACCCTCGATTAATCTTGCTAGTTCATGATCTGGAATTCCCGGTATCGCAATATCCTCTGCGGTAATACAGGTGAGTAGTTCCTCCGACAGATACGGGACTTTTGCAATCCGATCGGCAAGCTTGCGAACGCTATCTTCAAACGTATTGCGAGCTAATCGGCCGTTGCCAAAGTGCCGATCTCGTTTTTCATACAGGTGATCAAAACCTACAATCAGTCGATATCTTGCTTCTCCCGGCAGGCTGTATTGATTCTTCTCACACATGACATGAAAGATTCGCCCGAGGTCGACCGCGGAATAGTCTTCGAATTCAATGGTTGTGTTGATCCGAGACGAAAGGCCAGGGTTGGAGCGAATCAGTGTTGCCATCTCATCACTGTAGCCAGCAACAATCACCGCAAGTTGATCACGATTGTCTTCCATGCGTTTGAGCAATGTCTGCACTGCTTCACGCCCGTATGCGTCCTCTCCGGAAGCGTCGATCAGGCTGTACGCCTCGTCGATAAACAGTACGCCGTTGAGCGCAGAGTCGCAGAGCTTGTTGGTTTTGGGAGCGGTTTGACCCGCGTATTCTGCGACAAGACCACTGCGATCTGTTTCCACAACATGACCGTTTTGAAGCGTTCCTAATGCACCAAGAATTTGTCCGATGATGCGTGCAACTGTCGTTTTTCCCGTTCCTGGATTGCCCACAAAGCTCATGTGCAAGCTGATCGGCATGGTGGTTAGCCCCGCGTTCTTTCGCTGTTCTTGAAGCTTAAGAAAGTTTGCGTAGCTTTTGACTCGCTCTTTTACCGATTCGAGACCGATGAGGCTGTCGAGTTCGCTAAGAGCTTGAGCGAGTCGCTCTTCACGGGTTGCCTGTGATTCGGCAGAAGTAGGTTGCGGGATTTGTTCTTGCTGCTGTTCCTGCTGTTGAGCTTGATTGGAATGGTTTTGCGAGCTAGCACGTGATGTGTTCGAAGTATCCAATTCACTGGGCTTGGCTTGGTTCGATCCAGTTCGGCTGAAGTCAGTTGAATTGGAAAGCGGAGCAAGAACTTGATCTGGATTTGCTGGGTTTAAAGCCATGTCGATGTTGCGCTGCATGGTGTGAATCGCAACTTCTTCCTCGGGGATTAATTCTCCATCGCATTTGGCAACAAGATTCCCCAATCGCATTGCAATGGTTTCCACATGAGCTCTACTGTCAGCGAGAGGGGCATAGCGAACAAAGGGAGCCACCAAAGATTCCCAGTTCACCGCGTCCGCTTGCGCGAAAAGAGCCGTCGCTGCCTCACGCAACTCGATTCCTTGTAGTTTTTGCCCCCAAAGGTGCTCGATCATTTCAGCGGCGATTTGTTTTTCCGCAACGGACCAACGATCATCGGCTCGAACAATATCGACGTAAACTTTAATTACCAAGCCTCGATGTAGATCATCCATCAGATCGAGGAATGCCTGCGAGTCGCCTTCGATCAAATTCGGGTGACGTCTCACCAGCCACTTCGCGCAGCGTTCGTACAGCATGCTGCAGTCCCGCAGCACCCGCCTCAGCATTCCAAGTAGTCGGGTCGTTTCCGTGCTGTTCATCAAGGAGTCAAATTTAAAGATCGTCGCTGGCTAGCTACCGCGGTTAAAAGGCCTGGCATATGGATCGGGGCGATCGAACAAACAACTGATGGTTACCGATCGAGTGAATACGGTCACGCGTTCAATTCTCCAGCAATGAAATGCCCTTCGTCTGACTTTTCTCGCAGCGCGCTCAAGGCTCATTCAAAAGTAACCGAGGTATCATTCTCCATCGGTTACGGCTGGAATGATGGCTGCCGAGTTGTGTGACGGCAAGCTCAATTGCTTAAAATGCTCAGCAGCAATCAGCCACCTGATGATGAGGCTGCTTCACCAGTCGTGCCTTCTTCCTCATTTTCGTGCATCCATTGGGTAAGTTTTGGTGAGATCAACAGTACGATCACTGCCGAAACAATCGCCGCGACGGCAATGGGGCCGAAGACACCTGCGTAAATCTCGGCGGTTTCTGTTGGAGGCGGAAGGGATCCCGTCTCTTCACCGTGCTCGACACCGGTGAACATTGCAATCAGAGCTGCGAGGTAGTTTGAAAATGCGGTCGCGAGGAACCAAGCACCCATGACCATGCTAACAATACTTTTGGGAGCCAGTTTGGTCACCATCGATAGACCGACAGGACTCAGGCAGAGTTCGCCGGTTGTGATCAGCAGGTAGGAAAGCAGCAGCCATCCCATGTTCACCATTCCGCGAGGATCTGGGTTCACTGCTGCGTACCAGAGCACGGCGAATGCGAGCCCAAGTTGGAAAATGCCAAGAGCGAATTTGACGGGTGTGCTCGGTTCGCAATTTCTTTTCCCCATGAAAACCCAGAGCGATGAAAACACCAGACCGAACAGCATGATGAACATTGGGTTCGCAGCTTGGTACTGGCTTGTGGCAACTTCCGACCCTGAAATCGGCATTCCAACATTACTTTCTGCAATCGTCCAATCGACGGTTTTCACTTCGCTATCTTTCCATGTATCGATGTCGGCCATGGTGATGAGCTTTTCGTCCATGTAATAGCCGGTCAGTCCTTGGGTGACGTCTACCTGAATGGTTGAGCCCACTTGGTCTTCGCTGACGACTTGGGTTGGGAAAACACGATTAACATTTCGGTCGGTGAAGAGGTTGATGCTGCTACCGGCTTGTTCAAAGAATGCCCAGAAGAGCATCGTGAAAAACATCAAGATTAAGACAACTTGTAGTCTTTCTCTCTCGATCCTTGGCGATTTCAAGGTTGCGCTGATCAGGTGAAAGAGGGCCGCGGCGCCTCCAATGATCAGAGCCCAGCCTGCAATTTTATCTTGAGAGACCATCAAAGCGATCAAGGGCACGATCACAAATGATCCAATGTAGACAGCCCATTCAGCAGTGATCGGACCCGCAACTGGTCGTTTGAGCTTCTCGATACTCGGAGCCTCTCCTGCCCAAGAGGGAAGGCCTGCTTTACTAATCGCGATGAACGCAACCACTCCAGCGATCATTAAGCACAAGGCAACTAAAGCGTTGGGGCCAAGTGCGTAGATGACTTCGTCGCGATTCAACCAAATCATCATCCCACCGCTTAGCACTGCAGCGGCTAAGATCAGCACACGGGTGATGTCGGGTGGGGCAACAAATACCGCCAGACCGATCAACATTCCAATGGTTGCCAAGCCGAATCCGTAATGCCAGCCGTAATTTTCACCAACATAACCACACAGCAATGGAGCCATCGCCGCGCCGAGATTAATCCCGATGTAGAAAATTGTGAAGCCAGCATCGCGTTGAGGGCTTCCTTCGGGGTATAGCGATCCAACAATGGTCGAAATATTTGGTTTAAAGAACCCATTGCCGACGATCAGTAAAGCGAGTGCAATGAAAAACGGTGCCTCAACTTCGATCGTCATGACAAGGTGACCGGCCGCCATCAAAAGACCGCCCAAGATCACCGCTCTCCGTGCGCCGAGAAGTTTATCGGCGATCATGCCTCCGATGAATGGTGTGGCATACACCAACGAGGTGTAGGCTCCGTAGATCGCGTAAGCTTCGCCATCAGTACGACTGAGAAAGCCTTTTAGGATGTACAGCACCAAAAGTGCTCGCATCCCGTAATAGGAAAATCTCTCCCACATCTCGGCAAAGAAAAGCATGTACAGGCCGGTAGGATGCCCAAAGAGCGTGCGTTGCTCAGCGATTTGTTCCGGCGAAGGTTGGTTCGACATGTTGTTGATTCGAATTAGATGGGATGAGACATCAAAAGGATGCAAAGGGTGATGGCTTGTTCGTAAGGGTCGAATCGTCGATTCGAATGGCAGCCAACGTGTCCGACAGCAAGTGAAAAATTGACCGCCGAGTGGGGAAGATCAAAGTGTACCGTATGTTACCGGAATGCATTCCGATCTTTCGATTCACCAGCGGCAAGCCTCGACTGCTTTTGTGATTGCTGCGCTGCATCCACCACCGACACTCGTGATCAAACACGACCCGTGCCAGTCAGTTGGATGAATGGCGACGAGTATCCTCACCGAGGTCGGAGTCTGATTATCACGATTTGATGGGTTCACCGCAATCAATGTTGATCCGAATCTCTCACAAAAATAGCAATTGGGATTCATTTTTCGATGGGCGTTGATTACCTCATTCGTTGGTTGATCTTTACCTAGATTAACGAACGCTTGGCGGTGGGCGATCACTGGTCCGTTTTTTTCACTGATGTTTGACTTGATACTGGAATCAACACGGTTGACGGTTCGATCACCAAATCCCCCGCGATTAGGGGCGTTGATTCATTTGCGATGGGTGGTCAAGCCGTCGTGTAAGAAAATGCAGTTTCGACCGTCACGTTTCGCTCGGTAAAGCGCCTGATCCGCTCGCTTCATCGACGCTGCTAAATTTTGGTTTTCTGTGATTCCGCAAACGCCAATGCTAATGGTTACAGTGATCTGATGCTGATCCCACCGAAGGACTTGGCCAGCGACTAATTTTCGCACCGCTTCGAGTCGGCTTAGGGCATCGGAGAGAGACAATTGGAACAAGATCAAAAACTCCTCGCCACCAAATCTTCCGACGCTGCCCAATGGTTCAATGCTGCCCAATACTTCAACGCTGCCAAATCCATCGGCACTGTCCGAGCATTCAACTGATTGCTGAAGTAAGTCAGCCACGTACTTCAAGGTCGCGTCACCAGCTGCATGACCAAAGCGATCATTGATACTCTTAAAATGATCAACATCGACGAGTGCGAGTGAGAGTGGATTTTGTTCTCCCGACTCTCGCATGATTGCGCACTCGGCTAGCTTCTCGATGGCACGGCGATTGAGTAGTCCGGTAAGTTGGTCAGTACGCGCTTCGGTAAGATAATCGCGTATTTGTTGAGCCTGTGTCCCCAGTCGATGTTCAGCCTCGGATAATCGAGCTTGCAACTGATCCTTTTGAGCCTGCAGTTTTGCAACAAGCGGATCTGCGTTCACTTGCGAAGGTTCAGAGTCCGATAGCGCAGAGGCTGAAAGATTTGAACTTCGTTCGCTCGTTGATGGCTTGGGGGACGCATCCTCGTGTTGCTCGCCTTTGGCGAAGCTGCGCTGCTGCGGACCTTGATCATGGCAGTCAGACTTGCCAGCAATCGTGGGGGGGTGACGCAACGCCGCCATCCGAATCCCGATGAGGATTCCCAGTCCGACCGCAACGATTCCGATCAAGATTGCTATCGCGAACGCAACGATGATGAAAAGTAGGCTCATGAACGAAGGGGCAAGTTAAATATATTAGGGGCTTGGATTCGGTTGATTAGGGCGGGATTGCGTCAAATCATGGACTAAGCCAATGGCCCGTGCGAACCAAAGCCCGTGCGAACTAAAGCAGTGCAAGCTTCCTGACTCAGTTCACGGTAACTGATCCGGCCAATCATCACACATCTTATCGCCACGCCACAGACGCTGTTAATGTAGACATTCTCTCGATCACTGTGCGAGGGAGTTCGGCGGATGTCGTTTTCGAGGAGTTGGAGTTCGGTGAATCTTCGTCGCGAAAACAATTTCTGATGCGAAACCGAGGGAATTTGCCGGTGTTTGAGGGTTGGAACCGACTTGACGCTTTGGAATGATATTGGCACAACCTTTCACCATCAAAACCTCACTTGTCTGCGGAGATTTCTTCATGAATCACAGGTGTCGTCATCTTGGAATGCTCGTGTTCTGGCTGGTTTTGGGCGGCCTAATGGGGGCTTTCGCACTGAATTCGGTATCAAGTCCTAAGCAGTCAGCGTTGGCTCAGGATCCTTCTGATTCAGGTACGACACCGATTGTTAACGAACAGTTTTTAGCTCAGGCCGAGGGACTTTCTCGCGCTTTCCGCAATGTCGCCGAGGCGATCCGCCCGAGCGTGGTTAGCATCAGCACTCGACAGACCAACTCCCGTGGATCGATGCCGCGTTCCTACCGTGAATTCTTTGGGATGCCTAGTGAGCCAGAATCGGCTGCGGGAATGGGCAGCGGCGTGATTGTGCGACCCGAGGGTTACATCCTAACCAACAACCACGTGATCGAAGGTGCTGACGAACTATCTGTTGAGCTTGCTGATGGCAGGAAAGTTCAAGGGAAAGTCGTGGGGAGTGATCCTCAGACGGATCTTGCGGTTGTCAAAATCGATCTACCGGGATTGAAAGCGGCACCGATTGGAAATTCAGACGATATTCAGGTTGGCGATTGGGTTGTGGCGATTGGTAGTCCGTTTGGACTCGATCAGACCGTTACCAGTGGAATCATCAGCGGTAAAAATCGTCGCCAAGGAATCATTGCCGACGGAAATGGTCTCGAAGATTTCCTACAGACCGATGCTGCGATTAACCCCGGCAACTCCGGAGGTCCACTGGTGAACCTCAGAGGGGAGTTGATTGGTATTAACACCGCCATTTTGTCTCGCAGTGGCGCGAGTGCTGGAATTGGTTTCGCGATTCCAGTGAGTATTGCCGAGCCCGTTCTGGATTCGATTGTCGAGACGGGAGAAGTGCGTCGAGGTTTTCTTGGGGCGCAGGTGGTGGATGTCACTCCTGCGAACGCCGAAGCTTACGATTTGAAGGTGAATCGAGGTGCCCTGATTGGTGGAGTGCTCGAAGGGAATCCAGCGGCTTTAGCTGGTTTGCAGCCCGGAGATGTCGTCACCAAGATTGATGGCAAGCCGTGTCGAGGAGGTTCACAGTTGGTCAACACGGTAGCGGTTCGCCGCCCGGGCACCGCAATTGAGCTTGAGGTGAATCGATTCGGCGAGGTTCTCAAACTCACGGTTAGCCTTCAGGAGCGAACGGACGCCGCGATGGCTTTGTTTCGATCCGGTGAAATTTTTGGTGCCAAAGTGATACCGGTCACGCCAGAGTCGGCTAGGAAGTATGGGTATCGTGGTCTAAGCAGTGGATTGATCGTCACGGAAATTG